>CAYGHY010000478.1:0-1976 GCA_964349435.1 uncultured Oscillospiraceae bacterium | reverse complement strand
CTTAAAAAACAAGGAAGAATTTCTAACCTTGCTTAATAACTATAAGGATATTCTGCGAAATGTTACCAAAGGAGGCTCTGAGGATGCCGTTAAAAAGCACAAGGAACGCCACAAGCTTTTGGCACGTGAGCGTATCTATAAGCTCATTGATACCAATACGCCTTTTCTGGAGTTGTCTTCACTGGCAGCTTTCGGGCAGTATAATGATGAGTTTCCATCGGCAGGTATTGTCACAGGTATCGGACTGGTTCAGGGCAGGGAAACCGTCCTTATTGCCAATGATGCTACGGTGAAAGGCGGCACTTACATGAAGTGGACTATCAAGAAGCATTTGCGTGCTCAGGAAATTGCCATGGAAAACAGGCTGCCTTGTATTTATCTCGTTGACTCCGGTGGAGCCTTTCTGCCCGAACAGGATACCGTTTTCCCTGATCGCGATCATTTTGGCAGATTCTTTTTCAATCAGGCACGGATGTCAGCCTTGGGTATTCCGCAGGTGGCGATTGTGATGGGTAGCTGCACTGCAGGTGGTGCATATGTGCCGGCTATGAGTGACGAGACCATCATTATCAGAAAGCAGGGAACGATATTTCTTGGCGGTCCTCCCTTGGTGAAAGCAGCAACAGGTGAAGTGGTAACTCCTGAAGAATTGGGAGGTGCTGAGGTGCATATATCCATATCGGGTGTTGCCGATCATATTGCTGAGAATGATGTGCATGCCATTCAGATTTGCAGAAATATTTTCGAAAATCTGGGTTACCCGAAACGTCAGCCCATGAATTTGAGCAAGATCATTGAACCCGCCTATGATCCTGAAGAACTTTACGGTTTGGCTCCCATTGATTTCAGAAAAATGATTGACCCGAGGGAGATCATTGCCCGCATGGTGGACGCTTCCGAATTTCATGAGTTCAAGGAAAAATATGGCAGCACACTGATATGCGGTTTTGCCCGTGTCATGGGCATGCCTGTTGGTATTCTTGCCAATAATGGGGTGCTTTTTTCGGAGTCGGCAGTAAAGGGAACACACTTTATCAATCTTTGTTGCGAAAGAAAAATCCCCTTACTATTTATGCAGAACATCACAGGTTTTATTGTGGGTAAAGAGTTTGAAAGACAAGGAATCGCAAAGGACGGAGCCAAACTTGTTCATGCGGTTGCCAATGCCAATGTTCCCAAATTTACCGTGATTTTCGGTGGCAGCTTTGGCGCAGGAAATTATGGTATGGCAGGACGTGCTTTCGGTCCCCGTCTGCTTTTCATGTGGCCCAATGCAAAGATTTCCGTAATGGGTGGTATGCAGGCTGCCAACGTGCTGATCACCGTGAAAATGGATCAGTATAAATACAAAGGTAAGGAAATGCCCAAGGAAGAGATTGATAAGATGTATGCTGAAATAACAGGAAAATATGATCATGAAGGTTCGGCTTATTACAGCACATCACGATTGTGGGATGACGGCATTATTGATCCGGTGGACACGAGAACGGTGCTGGCAATGGGACTGGCAATGTCTGCCAATGAGATGTATCCGGAGCCGAAGTTTGGAGTCTTTAGAATGTGAAAGAATTGCGAATTTCGGATTGTAAATTGCGAATTGAATGATATAAAAATAGTAATTATGATAACACCTGAATTATTGAAAGCAAGGACAAAGAAGTTTGCAATTGATGTTATTTTGGCAGTTGAAGATTTGCCGTATAAAACTTCAACTAATATAATGACCAAGCAACTTATACGTGCAGCTACATCTGTTGGAGCAAACTACAGATCAGCTTGCAGAGCACGATCAAAAGCTGATTTCATCTCCAAAATCACTATCGTTGAAGAAGAGGCAGATGAATGCTGTTATTGGCTGGAATTGCTTTTTGAACTAAACAGAATTGAACTAAAAGTTTTTAACAAATTGCACAAAGAAGCCGAAGAACTTACAGCTATCTTCACCGCAAGCGGAAAAACCTCTAAATCAAATAAAT
>CAYGHY010000477.1:949-1982 GCA_964349435.1 uncultured Oscillospiraceae bacterium | reverse complement strand
CACCCTTATTTTCGAGTTCTGCACTGTCTTTGGAAGTACACATATATCCTTGTACCTTCATTGCCAATAATGCCCCACATGCCCCACAAACGATTCTATCATTGTTTAATGTAGCTTCAACCTTGTTAGCCGTATCAACCATTATCTCATCCCCCTATCTTTTGCTATAGCTGTCATAATTATTTGAGATTCATTGGTAGCCTGTTGCTTTGCTATGCCAGATTGCCTGTCTTTTTCGTTTTCCTCTGTTTCTCTTGCCATTGCCGATTGTGCCGCTTCTGCTTGAGCTTTTTGCATTTCTCCAAGTTCAGCAAGTATTTCATCTGTAGAAGGGAATTTGCCAGTTTCCATTGTGGTCCAAAAAGCTTTCGGTCCCATGGCTTTACCTAATAAGTTCACGGTGTAATTTATGTAATAATTGCGATCAGTCGGCTGTTCTTTAACTATATTAACCGCAATATCAAACTCAGGTATAAACTCTTCTTTCATAGGCTTTCTTGTTTCTACTCCGGTTGTTTCATCGACAGAAACCTCAACATCTCTCTCCCAATCCCTAACAAGCATGCGCCGATTGAATGTCGCTGTCCGCTCTCTACTAGTGTTTTGGGATTGTTCCTTAGCGAACATCAACAATTGAATCATAGCCTGCATTTGCTGTTCAGGTGGCGTTCCTTGTGGCATATTGGCTATCTTCTTAACCTCTTCAGCTATTTTCTTTTCGATACTAGCCTTTTGGTCGCCAAGTATGCGATATTTTCTATCCTCTGTGTAGAACTGGACAATTCTGCTTACTATCAGCTTTGTAAATGGAACCATGAATCTTTGCAGCACCTTAGCTTTATATACCGTTCCTGCATCAGCCCTTGCGCCAAGTTCCCTTACGACTCCAAGCGGCGTGTTTGCTCCCGGGGTTTCTCCTTGTAAGATTGCAGTATTGCGGCTAACTGTATCTATTACGCCCTTTTTGCCATTCTTATAATTTGTTATACTAGCAGGAACTTGTACGGTTGGTCTAGGTTTCAATCCATTTATG
>CAYGHY010000477.1:0-939 GCA_964349435.1 uncultured Oscillospiraceae bacterium | reverse complement strand
ATTGACTTCATGCCATGCGTTTGCTTTGGCTACATTGTCAAGCAGCTCTTCTTTTTGCCCGTTAGACAATGCTCCTTTGTTATGAAATCCACCACCTAAACCTTGTCCCAACATTGCGCCAAGTTCTATTTCATCAGCTTTATTGTGAAGTATTTGCGGTATAAGTATGTTTCTTTCCTCGCCCATTCCCCAAGGCTGTTCTTCATCGACATATAGCACCTTGTAAGCAAAAGGATATAGTCCGTCGTCATATATGTATGGTATGTAGTCCAGTAGAATAGTACCCGCTTTATAGGCACAATGCACGCCTTTCAAAGTACCTTCTGCCATATCTCTTAAGTCCTTAGCATAATAAGGCAGGTCGGATTCTTGTTCTGCTTCCATAGCTTTTTCGAGGAATCGCTTCTTCCATTCATCAGGAACAAATTCAGGTACACCTTTATGAAAGTGAGTGATAAGGGTAGCTTGTTGTGGGTCTGTACCTTCGTCCTCTTGTCCTTTCTCGATGTCTACAGTATCTTCTAATACATGCTGTCCTTTTACTGGCCATGTATCAATAAACCATTGGAGTTTCTTTCTTTCCTTCAGGTTTATATATGAACACTCTTGTAACCTTTCCTCTAGGTCAAGTATTGCAGGGTCGGGGAAAAATTTACTTTTTTTGAGAAACGATGTCCTGATTTCGCCAACCCATCTGTTCGGACCTTTCCCGCCTATCCAATGTTGATCCCACGGAACATATCCGATAAGAGGACCGTATTTAATCATTTGAGTAACCATTTTCTCATATTGTTCGTCAAACTCATTTCTCTTGAGGATAGATGCAATCAAATCTGTCAAAACCTTTGCGGCTTCATCGTCTGATTCTTCCTCGCCTGTAAGTTCAATCGCAGGAGGTTCGGAAAAAGCTGTCAGCATGTTTTGAATAGTGGAGAATAC
>CAYGHY010000476.1:0-1983 GCA_964349435.1 uncultured Oscillospiraceae bacterium | reverse complement strand
GAAAGAAACATACCGAGATTGATACAATTTGACGATTACCTAAGGGCAGCCGCTTAGGTGGGTGCAAAATCGGAGGTGGGTGCAACCTTATATCAACAGGTAGGTATTCCACATATCCATGATTAACATGGTATACGGAGTCCAAAGTTGCGAACTTAGTTTAACAGTAACGAATTTGATTTGATGTATTATTGAATATTCAAAGATGATGATGTATAGCAACACTTCCGACTACCCAGTGTGTGGTGGACTTTAACTGCCATGATATTGTCTATATCAGGCGTACAAGAAAGACAGCCCTCCGTGTTGTTGCACAGAGAGCTGTCTTGATAACTATATGTATGTTCGTTTAGTCAGGCATCATTTAAAAAGACCAGCAAGGTATTCACTAAATTCATCACCGCCGTTGGCATTCCACTCGGCTACAAAATTTTGCCAGTCTGCTTCGATGTCGCGCTCGCCGGTGATGAAGTCAGCAAAGTACTCATTGTAAGTATTGTTCATCGCATCTTTCTGTGTGATGAGATTGTCGGGAGCAAGGGCAGCGAACTTATCTTCGGCGTAGAACTCGTTTGCCATGGCAACCGACTTGAGCACTGGCGCGGAATAGAGTTCTTCCTTGAGTGAGGCAGGTTCGAGGTTATCCGTTGTTTCGAAAAAGCGGCCCCACCACTCAGGCCATCTTTCCGTGGTTGTTACATTTCCGTTCTCATCCTTTGTGTAGTGCTTATCCAGAATGCCAAGCAGATCGATCTCGCGTCCTTTAGGGCTGCTGATGAACTCGAAGATCGCGAATGCAGCATCCTTAACCTCTGAGTCTTCCATGATAGCAAAGCCACGAGGCTCGCGAGTAATATCAGTAGCAGCATAAGCCTGCGCAACGCCTTTAAGAGGCGGCAGGATTGTCAGCGAGGCAGATTCGCCATGAGTTGCAACCATCTTGTCATCATGGATCTTTGTGGTCGCGCCAACGCGTGCAGAGATAATAGAAGAGATCCCTTCATAATAGCGCTGTTCCATCACATCCCAAGTATTTGTGAGGAATTCAGGATCGAGCAATTCTTCCTTATAAAGCTTGTTAAGGAACATGAGCTTTTCTTTGGCGCCGTCCGTTACTTCCGCAAACACATATTTGCCATCTATCTGCATGATCGAGCCGGAGATGCCAAAGGCTTGATTCATAAAGCCATCAAAGCGCAATTTATTAATGTCGGTAGTCAAAGGATAAGTTGCGAGGTTCTTTTCTTTGATCTCTTTAAGTAGGGCATAGAAATTGTCAATCGTAGGATCAGTCATGAATGAATCTTTGATTTCCAGCTGATTGAGTATGTCACTACGGATATTTGCGGTATAAGTAAATGGCGGACAGAGCCAAAGCAAATATGGGAAGTTTTCAAGTCGGGCCCAGTTGTAATCCTTGTAAAGTGACTTGATGTGGCTTGAGCTATTCACAAAGTCCGTCAAGTCGGCAAGCAGACCTTCCTGAGCAAGCTCCAATTCTACACCGTTCTGAAAATACACGATATCGGCTTCGAACTGGCCGGTTCGCAATGCAAGCGGAACGACGTCCACATACCTGCCAGCGGGTGCTTCGAGATATTCGATGTCCACATAGTTGCCATCCTCAGCCATACCCTTTTCAATGGCTTCAACCATGAGTTGAACATCCTCCTCAGTCGGCAGTACATCCTTTTCCAGAATTGTTACTTTAATTGGACTCTCAGGACTGCCGATTCCTTCAGCCATTGCAGTGACGCTCAGAAAGAGGCTGAAGATCAGTACTAATGCTAGAACCTTTTTCATAACAGTTTCTCCTTTTTTATTTATAGACAGTCATGCTGTCTAATATCATATAGGATCAGTTAGTATTTTTACATGTAAAATTCGGTAAGCCGCATAGATACTTATAAATTATAAGTGGCAACTACTTAGGGCCTGCTGAAAACCTCGAAACACGTTGAAAAGACTGGATAAATCGCCTGT
>CAYGHY010000475.1:0-2014 GCA_964349435.1 uncultured Oscillospiraceae bacterium | reverse complement strand
TGAAACAGCCGCTCATTAGATACCAGGCAACAAAAGACACAATGCACATCGATGCCGTCAACAAAGCCTATACCGACTTAAAGAGAGCCCATGGATGGCCCAATGGTCTGTATGGTGCTGACGAACTGCTACACTATGGAAATCCGACTCATGGATCTGAACTGTGTACAGCCGTCGAATTGATGTTTTCTTTGGAAAAAATGATTGAGATTACCGGCAATGTGGAATGGGCCGACTGGCTGGAGAGAATTTCATTTAACGCACTCCCCACCCAGGTAACCGATAATTACGACGCACGTCAATATTACCAGCAGCTGAATCAGGTAGAAGTATCTCGTCACCCAAGAAACTTTGTCACCTCATACAACGGAACCGATCAACTATTTGGCTTGTTAACAGGATACCCCTGTTGCACCTCCAATTTGCATCAAGGCTGGCCCAAGTTTACCAAACACCTATGGTATGCCTCCGAAGACAGAGGATTGGCAGCGCTTATCTATTCCCCAAACACAGTGACTGCAAAGGTTGGTTCAGGCGTGTCCGTATCCATTCAAGAGAAAACAAACTACCCTTTTGAAGAAGAGATCACATTTGAATTGAACATCCTCGATGACGTGGAAAAAGTTGAATTTCCACTTCATCTTAGAATACCCGCATGGAGTAAATTGGCCACCATCAAGATAAACAACGAACCTTGGGGCGAAAGTGAAGGCAACCAGATTGTCAAGATCGACCGTGAGTGGAAGTCTGGTGATGTTGTTGAGCTTGTACTTCCCATGGAAGTGAGTGTTTCCCGTTGGTATGAAGGTGCAGCAGCTGTAGAAAGAGGACCCCTTTTGTATGCTTTGCGCATGGAAGAAGTCTGGACAAAAGTTCAGAGTGATAACCCGCAATATGGAGAATGGTATTACGAGGTACACAGCAGTACTCCCTGGAACTATTGCCTAAAGGAGGAATCTATCAAAGACGAAAATATTGCAAACGACTTTCAGGTAATCAAAAAAGAAATGAGCGGATTTCCCTGGAACGTAGAAAACGCTCCCATAGAAATCAAAACAAAAGGAAAGCGGATGAACGACTGGAAACTATACAATGGTTCTGCAGGTCCTCAACCCTTTAGTGTTCAATACCAGACAGAAATGTCACCCGAAGAAGAAATCACACTAATTCCATATGGTTGTACCACATTGAGAATAACCGAATTCCCCGTCACAAGAAAATAGAATTCGGTCTCCCCACTTCTGTGGGACAAAAGAACCGTCGCAAGCTATAGCAAATGAGGTGCAGCGTGAAAGAACGCTACACCTCATTTCTATTTTTCGGACACCTGGCAGCTATAACACAACCCCCATTTCTTCGAAACGAGCAGCTGCATTCAGAAAATGGGCTGTAATCCAGAATACGGTCCAATGTTCGGAATAGCCGCCACGTAAAAGGAATACGTTTGACATGTCTCCTCTCTGAGCAAAGTTGGTATGCTGCATTTGCTCTCCCTGACTTCCATACGGATCGGTCAGTTGTCCACAAGTAAGGAACATCGTTTTAGCCAATCGTTTCAGGTTTTCGTTTTTGGTAAGTTCTCCCATGCGATAAACTTCTGGAGCAAAAAGAACACCATAAATATCGATGTGCTGGTTTTGTGCCGAAACTACGGTCCATCCGCGTGTTTTGAACCTATAATCAGCCATACGACCTGGCGTGAGCGGAATGTCCCATACTACGACGTAGCTCAGACATACATCGCAGGCATGCTGGGCATAAGCCAGATACTTGGGGTCTTTGGTCAAATCATATACATTCAGGAAGCCTTGAAATGCAGCCCATGCTCCTTCTTTGTCTTCGCCCGAAGCATCGAGCGTTCCACCCCAGTATGGTTCAACCATCAAAAGATGACGTTTTGCGTAGTAATCGGCTGCTTTCACTGCAGCTTTCCGATAGGTTTCATTCTTGAAAAGCTTTGATGCAATAGCCAATGGAGCCAATCATGAAGCTGCGGTTCACAGCACGGTCGCGG
>CAYGHY010000474.1:0-2015 GCA_964349435.1 uncultured Oscillospiraceae bacterium | reverse complement strand
GTGATTCTGTTAACGCTTCTTTTAGTTCTGTTATAGTTGTAACCTCATACCATGTGCCGTTTTTGTCATTCCTCATTAAAAGGGAAATAGCTTTTTTCAAATTCATTTATTAACACTTCCTTTTTTTAATGTGAAGGTATTCCCTCCATACTACTCACAAATATTTGTGAGTAGAAGCAAGGAATAATTTTCATTCTGTTATAGAATCTTGATCCGCTGTGTTGACTATACTGTTTTATCCTGAGAGGATTTTATTTAATACCTTGCAATTTCATATGTTTGATTATCAATGTAAAAATCTGTATGTCTTAATATAGAATATAATTTGTCTGAAATACAAGCATAAAATTTATCCCCGCTTCTCAAAAATTGAACAAAAGTATATATTTCTTTTTCAACCAGATATGATAAATCTTCATTTTTTTTAAGAGACTCAATATTTGAAAATGTTTCAATTTGCGCTTCTTCTCCGCTAATAGTGTTAAATTTAATCAATCTCATCATTTTTATAGTCGAGTAGACGCTCGACTTTCACCTCACTTTTCAATGATGTATTGAATGTGAGGAGGCAGTCCACGCCCCTCACAGAACCCAACGTGCCCTATTAAGGCATTGGGCTCCTCATATAAGCCTTACACAGATTGCCAGATATCCACATATATCTTCGGTTCCGCTATCGGGTGCTTTTGAAGGAGCATCCTATATCGCTTCCATGACAGATAAGCTCTCTGGCTACGCCTCGTCAGCGTCTTGTAGAGTGTACTCATAATGTAGCGGTAGAATTTCAGCAGCCCCTCGTAATTTCCTGAAATCCCATAGTATCTGTAATGCCCCACAAGTTTCTTGTTCAGTCGCTCTATTGTATTGGACGGCTTGCCGTGGATATTCTCCCTGAGCCATCCCTTTACGCTTTGTTTCTTGGTTTTCAGTTTCTCCTTACTTGTGCGGTGCAGTACCGTGTATTTCCCCGTTAGCGTTACTCCATTTATATGAGTAAATCCCAGAAAGTCGAAAGTCTCTGTTTTGCCGTCAGCACTGTGCTGTTTCGCAAATCTACCGAACCGAATAATCTTGCTCTTTTCCTTCGATAGTTCCAGATTGAATTTCTTCAGCCTCATTTCAAGAGCTTCATAAAAGGCCTTTGCTTCGTTTTCATATTGGAACATACAGACAAAGTCATCAGCGTACCTGATGATGTACGCCTCACCTTTACACTGCTTCTTTACCACTCTGTCAAACCACACATCCAGCACGTAGTGCAGATATACGTTCGCACACACCGGCGAAATCAGCCCGCCCTGGGGTGTGCCCTTGTCGCTTTCGTGGTATTTCAAATCCTCCATGATACCCGCTTTCAGAAACCGCTTGATGTAGCGCAGAAAGTTCTTATCCGCTATCTCATGCTCCAGAAATTTCATCAGCCACTCGTGGTCTACTTCGTCGAAGAACCCCTTAATGTCCGCATCTACAATGAAGCTTACCTTCTTTGTCATGATTAGCTGATTTACTTCTCTTATCGCCTGATGACAGCTTCTGCCCTCCCTGAACCCATAGGAAAAGTCGTAGAACTTCCCTTCGTATATCCGGTCGAGCACCTTTCGCACTACCCCCTGCACGAGTTTGTCCTCGTATGCAGGGATACCCAGTGGTCTCATCTTGTCGCTTCCCGCCTTGGGTATATACGTCCGCCTTACCGCTTGGGGCCTGTAGCTAAACGATTTCATCCTGCTGAGCAGGTCGTCTATGTTCTCTTCCAGGTTTTCCCCATAGCCTTCCTTGCCCACGCCGTCTATACCCGCGGCTTTGCCTCTCCGTTGAAGCCGGTGTTCCTCAATCAGGTTTTGCTTGTTCACATAGTGCATAAGCGTCTGCAGTCTCCCATGCTTCTCCGCCTGCTGTGCTATTCTTTCGTACGCCTTTGCCATCTTTTCTGCCGCCTCCAGTGTGGCTGATGTTTTGTCCTAAGAACGGTTTATATGTCCGCCCCTTCCCTCCACCGTCATTACCGGCTTCTT
>CAYGHY010000473.1:0-2027 GCA_964349435.1 uncultured Oscillospiraceae bacterium | reverse complement strand
TGCTTTCATTTGGATCTCCATTCTGCCGCTATTGCAAGCGGCTTTACAGTTTTTAGGACAGTGCGATACTATCGGCGTTTCGCTGCAACAATACTCTTATCGAATAAATAAATTATGATGCAATACCGTCGTTCTGTCAATAAAATACTCAAAAAACACAAGGGGGTGCAGTTCATGTTTTATATGCAATGACAACAAAGATCGATGTATACTTCAGATAATGAAGCATATCCTTTCGTGAGCACTGTATTATGCTGACTGCGAGCCAACCGGGTGATATATATGAACTGAAATCTGCTTATACTATATTATCCTGATTTGCACTTGTCAAAATCTGAACGAACAAAAACCGGGAATCCATTACAAATCCTCGGTTTTCATGTATTAGGAACGTAAATTTGATACAACCGCGCGGAGACCCTGAAACCGCTGCATTTTTAGTCCAGGGTGTATGTTTTGCAATCAGGGGATTGTGACGAAAACCGTTTCTGACGTTCTGGTTGTCCGGGGCACTCCTTGCCTTTAAGCCCTTGCTTGCAGCCTGACACGGCCGGCTCATTGAACTTGTCATTACATCGCCAAATGGTGTGCCGGTGCAGTGCCAGACCTTGCTGTTGAATTTCTGTTTTGATCTCGCTGATGACATGCCTGGAAAACAGCTGGCGCTGGTGATGTTGGCGATCCCGTTCCGGCACTGCAAGTTTACCTAATGGAAAGCAGTCGTTCACGAAGACAGGCTGCCTATTGCACTATGGATGCATAAGGTTCGCCCATCAACAGATGATCTCGGGTAAACAGTTCCAAATCTACATAATCCTGGAAAATCATAACGATATCACTTCCGCCAAAGAGGAAATATCCCATGGGATCTCCTTTGTTTGCAGTGCTTCCAACTTTCACGGATTCTTCCCAGTTGCAGGAGCATATCTGGGACATTCCGATGGGAAGGATGGCTACCAGTCCATATTCCGTGTCCATAATCAGACAGTCTCGTGTTTCAATGGACTGCCAGCCGGGATTCTCAGCATAGAGAATATACTTGCCTTCTTTCTGGCTCCAGGCAATCAGACCTCCGACCGCACACAGTCCGTCGATTTTCCGGACTTCCAGAATTGTGCCGCTCACAGGGAAATGATAGCGATGATAGTCATTTACATCCAGGAAAGTATGAGTCAGCGTGCCGCCTGCAAAAGCCTCCTCATAATCGCTGTCCTTACCAATCAGCTGTTTCACATTAAAGAATGCCACAGACTTCAGCTGGACTCCCATTTCAATCTGGGAATTCTCATCAATCTCCCAGATGCCCTGTGGACAGGAATCGGCAGGAGCGACAATGTCCGCATTCTCAATGCGCCGGGCAGACGGATCTATCAGACGCCTGGCAAAGAAATCATTGAAGGATCCCCATCTATTGTGATCCTCATACCAGTCCTTTCCCAGCCCAAAGCTTTCGTCTTCAAAGGCTCTCCTGTAATACTCCTCATTCCAGCTGCCCGGCGTTGACAGATATTCACCCCAGGCAGATGCATACCCTTTGCACCAGGAAGCAATGGGCTCGTGGTATTCAAGGCAGGGATAATAGTATCCCCTTCCCGCAAGCTCTGGAAGTGGCTGATCCAGCAGATAATAAAAGTAATTCAGGCTTTGATCGATATGTTGGTAGAGCGTGGGATATTCCATAGTATTGAGAATATTCCAGGGCATGCAGGCAGCCGACCAATCCAGGAAGGCGTAATACTCCTCCAGGGACTGAACCGGGTTTGTCTCTAAATCCGGATTGTTGACGGCCGCAAGGGCGATGGATTTCTCTGCAAGACCTTTCAGCTCAGGATCTTTTTCCAATAACGCGATAAAATTCTTCGTCGTCTGCGCATGCTCCGTGATTGGCTGTGTTATGGCTGTTGCAGAGGCAGGTGAAAGCGGTTCTGCTTTTCCTGCCGCAGCAACAACCACACCACCCATTACCAACCCAACTGCCAAAATTCCTGCGCCTATTCTTCTTGAAACAGATAGGGGATTAATATCCT
>CAYGHY010000472.1:0-2029 GCA_964349435.1 uncultured Oscillospiraceae bacterium | reverse complement strand
GAAAAAGCCATCCATGGATCGAGCTGCCCGGAATCCATTTGGTAATGTATATCATGACTCATGTGAATAAAATAGCACCGTTTGGGAGCCAGTCGACGAGCAAGTTCCATACTCTGAGGCAAAATGAGGTGGGTTGAGTGTTCATGACGGTCGCGAAGGCAATTTAAAATAAGACAATCAAGCCCCCGGAGCAATTTCTCGTACTTCTGGTCTATATATTTAATATCGGGAATATACGCAACATCATCGATTCTAAATCCCAGACATCCTTTGAGTGCCCCATGGATGACCGGTATAGGTGTGACATTCATTGCCGCGATCTCGAGAGGGTGATCAATGGTGGATGTAATAAGTTTGGGTATGCCGCCACCCTGGAAAGTGTGTGGATCGAATATATAAGGAAAGGTTTTCTGCACGATTTCCAACGTTTCGCTTGATCCATACATGTGAAGCGGCTCATTTTTTGTATAGGAGCGTATATCGGGAATTCCACATATATGGTCAGCGTGCCCGTGAGTGACCAACACCGCATCAATACGCTTAATTTCATTACGCAGCGCCTGTTCCCTGAAATCAGCAGATATGTCAGCCAATATGGTTTTCCCGTCTTTGTGGACCAAAATAGAGGAACGGGTACGTCTATGATGATGGTCCACTAGAGATAAGCGGCATACTTTTTTTGGACAGCGAGAATAATCATCTATCATGCAATCGAGGGATGGAACGCCATGAGATGTTCCAGTACCTAAAAAGGTGATATTCAGAGTTCCCCCATTAAAATTTGTAACTGCAGACCGGGTGAAGTCTGCACAATGAAACGCATAATAAATAATCCGGAAATTTTAGTTCCGGCAATTGCAACGGATGACATCTCAAGTTTATTTCCAGGCAGCCTTATAAAAAAACCGACTACTTTTCCTGTTCCACCATTTCCGACCTGTAAAGAACAACCTGATTACGTCCATGCTCCTTGGCGTAGTAGAGCGCCTTGTCGGCTGAATCAATGATTTGTTGCTGACTTTCGCCATGAAACGGAAAAAGTGCACAACCGATACTGACGGTGACTCGCAGATCATTCTGGCCGCTTTTAATGATATGCCGTTCTATGCACTGGCGTATACGCTCAGCAATGGCCACGGCCCCCTGTTCTGCAGTTTCCGGAATAACAACCGCAAATTCTTCACCGCCATAACGGGCGGGAATGTCATTTATGCGCAAGGAGGAGCGGATACAACCGGAGATTTCTCTAAGAACAAGATCACCTACCGGATGACCATAGGTATCATTGAAGTTCTTAAAATGGTCAATATCCATAAGCAGAAGTGCCAATGGACGACTGTAACGTCTGGCTCGCTCCAACTCCCGCGTCATAACTTCCTGAAATGTACGGTGATTATTAAGTCCCGTAAGCCCGTCGGTTGTAGCAAGCTTCTCCATTCTCTGATAGAGCAGCGCTCTGGTGAAGGCTACAGATGCATTTTCCACAAGTGTCGTAAGTATCTGCTCCACTTCACCGGAAAATTGATTTGGTTCCGCCCCTTCGATGGAAAAAAGTCCTATACACTGATTTTCTTCATCATTTATGATTGGAAATATAATGAGTGAACGCAATGAGGGACTGGGTCCCTCATCGGGTTTGAATCTGTAATATTTGTTCCCGTAAGCTAAAACGTCAGGTATGTTGACTACCTTTCGTTTTAGTAGAGCAAATGAATAGAGTCCCGAGTTGAGCGGAAATTCCATCCCCTCAGAGACATCAAGTTTTGCACCTGCGATTCGCAGGATTTGTCCGCATTTCTTTTTCCCATTATAGACAATGGACATAAGACGTGTGCACTGGGTAATCTGCGGCACGACATGGAACAAAACGTTGAAGATTTCTTCAAATTTCATGGCGGTAGTGAACCGATGACTTGCTTCATAGAAGATCTTGAAAGTATTGGCCGCCTGTTCCTGTATGTTGCTCATCCGGATATTGCTTATGAGTGCTGCGGCAATTGCAGCAAACCTCTTCATCAGTTCCTTATCC
>CAYGHY010000471.1:0-2036 GCA_964349435.1 uncultured Oscillospiraceae bacterium | reverse complement strand
GAGAGATACTCACCCTGCAGGATCGCCAGTCTGTCGTAGTCATTCTCTATGCCGTTCAGCATGTTGTCCAGGGCATCATTCCACCCCTGGAAAGCTTCATTTGCGGCGTTTATGGCAGCCTGTGTTCCCTGAGACAGTATATCATTCAATTGTTGCTCCCATGCTTCCAACTGGCTTATTTCCTCATCTGTGGCCGCTCCCTCTGTCACCCTTGTTCTAAGGTTGTTTATGCCGGATCGCAGCTGATCCACATAGCCCTGGGCATCATCCAACATTTGCCCCATCATTCTGTCTGCTTCCTCGGACCCGTACAGTTCGGCCCATTTTTGATGCAGACCATATTTTGCCCCCGCTGATTCCATGAGTGACTGCAGGGCCTCCAGTTCGCTTTCCTGCATCCCTTGTGCCCTGCTCAACAAGTCCTCATAATAGGCAATGTCGGACTGAATTTTCTGTCCTATGGCTCCATCCCGATCTTCGGGAGAAAGTGCGTTCCATTCTTCGTTTAAAAGGGATAATTGAGCATTTAAATCATTGATGGACCCGGCAATGTTGTTAGTTATCTTATATAAGTCCTCAGCTGCCTGTATCTTCTTTTCCAGGTCCTCAATGCTTCCAAATAGTTCTTTCCCGTCTCCGCTTTTGCGTTCTGCATCGCTCAGGCTTTCCCATTGTTCCTGGAGCCTTGCCAATTCCTCACGCATGGCCTTAATGGAATCCTTTGCGGGGTCTTGCGTTCTTTCGCCTCCCATGTTCCATCCATGTCTTTCTGCCGATTGTAGGAACATTTCATAGGCTGAGGTATAGTCCATCAGACCTTGCTGCATGTTGCCCCAAAAGTCATCAAACACGCCCAAAATGGAGCTTGTTTCCCCTCCGCCAATGATGGCCAGGGTTAGGTTTTCGCCTAACTGGTCAAAGTATTGACCCATGTAGGTAGCCCATAGTTGCTGAGATGCCAGCTGGTCGATAACTTCTGACACATCCTTTTTAAGCGCCTCGGCCATGTGAGCTGCAGCCCCTTCAATGCCGCCAAAGGTGTCAATGCCCTTTTGCCGCATCTCATCCCACATGGTATTAACCGCTGAAAGCATGTTCCCGGAAATATCCCCAACCATGCCACGGATCGTTTCCTTTATGTTCTCATAGCTTTCCAGTATCAAATCTATCTGACTGACCAGGTTGTCCCTAAAGGCTTCATAGTTCGCATCCTCGGCAATAAACCGCAGCTCCTGTAATTCTGTCTTTAATTCTTGCAATCGATCTAAGTCAAAGTGACGGAACAGGGCAGGGTCAAAACTTTCCATATTACGGGGAAAATCAAAGACAGATTCCAGTTCACCCAATAGATCCCTGAAAGCATAAAAATCAGGTGACAGTTTGTCAAAATAGATCTCCATGTTTCCCAGATAGACAGATAAACCGCTTTTCTCCCCAGCCTTGCCTGCCACCTTAAACGCCTCCTGTACATCTCGCAGGTTTTTAACAACCTCATTGATCTGACTGTTCAGGTTGCGGATCTTCTGGAAATTATCCTCGGTAAACCATCCGTCTCCCAAGCCGGACACCTTCATCAGCCCGTCAAGCTTCGCCTTCAACCCGTCAAGCCTGTCCGAAACATCTTTAAAATACTTGTCCAGCTTCGCCTTACGTATGGCCTGTGTAACGCTGACTATCGCAGAACCTATTTGTATAACAGCACCAATGATGGCCACTATGGCGGATGCGGAAGATGCGCCCACCTTTGTCACGGCACTACCGGCATCTGAAGTGGCCTCTGTAATCTTTTCCGCTGCAGCACCTCCGGCATCACCAAGCTTTTTAGTTTTACTGATAAGGTCTGAAAGCTCCACGCTTAACTTAATAGCTCCATCCACCATTTGCTCAATACCGGAAAGGATGCCACTATCCACGCCAAGCATCTGAGCAATATCCAAACCATATCCGGCAAACTGGCGAATAATATCCCCAATCTGCTCATAAGCCTGCCGGACAATGTTCAATGCGCTGGCCTGTTCCAGAATGGCATCATTTTG
>CAYGHY010000470.1:0-2042 GCA_964349435.1 uncultured Oscillospiraceae bacterium | reverse complement strand
AGCTTGTACTTATCTTCCGGAGATTGATTGGCTTGGTATTGAATACCTAGAACTTCTGCAACTCCTTGTGCAGCTTCCTCGTTATCACCAGTAGCCATGAGTGGTTCAATTCCGTATTTTTTCAGCACCTCGATCAAGTTTCTGCTGGTTTCTTTCAGTTCATCTCCCAATGCGACAGCGCCGATTGCTTCATTATTTTCTACAAGGATACTTAAAGTAGCGCCTTTCGGAATATCCATACGCAATGCTTTTCCGTATGCCTTTTGGCTGATTAATTGATAGTGGTGGCCGTTCGCCTCCCCTTCTATTCCTGCTCCCGAAACGATTTCAATGGAGTCAAAGGAAACTGACTTAATGCCTTTCGCTTCAGCGTGGTTCACAATCGATTGGGCAATCGGGTGACTGGAGCCCGCCTCTATACCCGCCAACAAGCCTGTAATTTCTTCTTCAGAATATTTATCACTCAAAACAGTGACGTCCAACACTTTAAATTCACCAGTTGTTAAAGTACCTGTTTTATCCAATACCATAACATCCGCTTTGGTAGTTAATTCCAAAGCTTCTCTATTTTTAACCAGTAATCCTCGGCTTGCACCCAAACTAGTACTACGTGATACTACCAAGGGAATAGCAAGACCCAAAGCATGTGGGCAGGCAATAACTAACGTAGTCACAGTAAAGATAACGGCTGTAGGTAAATCTGCAATGATCATCCAGGCTACTAGAGCGATTAAAGCTACTACAACGGCAATGTAGAACAACCAGCTAGCTACTTTGTGAGCCACATTCTCTGCTCGAGATGGTTGGCTTTGTGCTTGGCTAATTAATGTTTGTACTTGTGAGATAAAGGACTTATCCCCTGTTTCTGTTACTTCTACATATAGGACACCACTACCATTTGTTGATCCACCAATGACTTGATCTTTAACATTCTTTTCGATTGGCTTAGATTCACCTGTTAAGAGGGCCTCGTTTACACGGGATTCTCCGCGAATAATGATACCATCAGCTGGAACATTTTCTCCTGCTTGAACACGGATAACATCTCCAACCTGAAGTTCAGACACAGGACGAGTTTCAATCGAATCATCTTCTAAAACAACATGAGCGTCTTTTGGCAATAATTCTGCTAGAGCTTTTTGCGCATCCCCTGCTTCACCCAATGCCTTCATTTCAATCCAGTGTCCTAATAACATGATTAAAAGTAACGTTGCAAACTCAAAGAAGAAGTCCATTACATGTTCGCCGGTCACATATCGAGCGGCCACTGCGTAAACACTATAGGCATAAGAAACCGTTATTCCCAAAGTAATCAAGGACATCATGCCTGGAGCTTTTGAATTAAACTCATCTTTCGCACCCATGTAGAATGGTTTTCCGCCATAAATGTATAGAATTGTTGCCAAGACAGCTGCTACAACGTCTGCATAAGGAAAGATGATTTGGAAAGGCCATTGAATATCCATCAAGGGAGTAATAAATAAGATTGCAATTCCCAATGGGAGTGATTTCAAGAAAATTTCCTTGAAACTACCATGATGGTGGTGGGCGTGCCCTCCCATTGCACCACGATCATGATCCATGTTGCTATGGTCCATCTTGCTATGGTCCATCTTGCTGTGGTCCATCTTGCCTTGATCCATATTGCTGTGATTCATCTTGCCGTGATCCATATTGCTGTGATCCATCTTACTGTGGTCCATCTTGCCGTGATCCATATTGCTGTGATCCATATTGCTGTGATCCATCTTACTGTGATCCATCTTACTGTGGTCCATATTTCCATCTTTAAGATTGTTATCTTTTTTATTCATTATTGGCCTCCTTGTAAAATCATACATTCCGTGAACTTGAAAGACTGTTGAGCGCCTCTATACTTCAATGAGATAATTATAAACCATTTGGTTTCAAATAACTGGTCTGCCCCCAATCTTTGTACCAACTTGTGAGTTAGTAAAGACCGTTCGTTGGCACCCGCACTCCTTCTTAGGCTTGGCCACATCGTAACACAGGGTACCGAGACGCTCAAGGGCGCGCACAGC
>CAYGHY010000469.1:0-2044 GCA_964349435.1 uncultured Oscillospiraceae bacterium | reverse complement strand
GCTTGGTACGTGGTATATGCCCGAATATGCCGGCTTGTCTCATGATGGAAGGTTTTTATTCAGAACCGCAGCCGGAGGTGTAACTCGCAATGTACAAGAAGCCGAAAGGAGAAATATGGGCAGCGCACAACCTGATTTTGAGCTTGGCTGGACCAACTTCCTTACATTATTCGAAGATTTTGACGCTAGCATGGCACTTAGAGTAATTTACGGGCATCAGGTGTTTAATACTTCACGTATGATTTTGGGAAATCCTATTACTGCATTCCCCAACACCAATGCACTTAATTCTGCCGTGGATGAATACAACAGAGGGCTAAGGGATATTCCAACGGTAAGCAGCTACTTTCTCGAGGATGCTTCTTTCCTTAGAGTCGATAATATTTCATTGGGATATAATTTAAATAATGTGGCAGGATTTAGCAGGGTAAGGATATTTTTGGCTGCCAATAATGTTCTCACACTGACTAATTACACAGGGCTTGATCCGGAGATTTCCTTCAGTGGGCTATCATTTGGATTGGATAATTACGATGTGTATCCACGCACCCGTACATTTACGGTTGGAGTTAATGCAAATTTATAATCTAAAAAAATAAATACAGTACTATGAAAAGGTTGTTAATAATATTTGCTTTCATTGGATTTATCCACAACAGTTGTACTGATTTGGATACCGAATTATACGATATTCTCGACCCCAACGAATTTGCACCTGATGCGGGCCAACAAATGGCGGTTATATATGCCCCGATGAGAGAGTTTCTTGATTGGGGAGGATGGTGGTTTGCTCAGGAAATCACAGGTGATGGCGTAGTTATACCTACACGTGCTGGTGACTGGGATGACGGTGGCAAATGGCGCGTATTGCATCAGCATGAATGGGATAATAATACAGAGGCTGTAAACAGTATGTGGAGCCGTTTCTTTGCGGGGGTTACCGAAGCAAATAAGTTTATTGAGATACAGTTGGAATTTGCTGAAAATCCTGTGATTGCCTCCGCAATTGCCAAAGCCAAAATTCTTCGTTCGTACTATTATTATCTTCTCATTGATAATTATGGGAGTGTGCCATACCTTACAACGTTTATTAATGCTCCCGCGCAACCTTTCCGAACGCCCAGAGCAGATATATTTGACTCTATTGTAAACACTATCGAGGAGAATATTCCATTAATTGGGCCGAGCAATTCAACAACAGGCATGACCCGTGAAATTGCATTCAGCATACTTGCAAAGCTTTATCTAAACCATGTCGTATATACGGGGGTAGTAAGTCCTGTTTATTGGACCAAGGCGGCCAATGCTGCCGATAGTGTTATCCAGAGTGGCCGTTTCAGCCTCGAAAGCAACCCATTGGCTCCATTTGTAACCAATAACGAAAATTCGCGCGAAAACATATGGGTTATACCCTACGATGAGGATACATATCAGGGCTTTAATCTCCACATGCGTACACTGCACTATAACAGCAATTTTACATTTGATATGCTGGCGGGGCCCTGGAATGGTGCAGCAGTGATGTACGACCATTTTAATACTTACGAGGCTGATGACGGAAGGAGGGCTGGTTTCCTTTATGGACCACAGTTTACATCCGGCGGAGTGCCTATCATAGATGGAGTAACAGGTACACCCCTGAACTTTAATCCATACATTCCGTCATTGGTAATGAGGGATGGATATACCCTGGAGGAGATAAGGATGTCTGGTGCCAGGGTAGTGAAATTTGAAATAGCCTCTGGTGCAAAGGAAAATCTAAGCAATGATTTCCCTGTTTTCAGATATGCCGATATACTATTAATGAAGGCAGAAGCACTTATACGTCAGGGTCTCAACGGTGACGAATATGTTAACCAGATCAGAGCGAGGGCTGGGGTTAGCGAATGGACGAGTGTTACCCTTGATATGCTATTGGCAGAGCGGGGAAGGGAAATGTTCTGGGAAGGTCATCGTCGCCAGGATCTGATCCGCTTTGGAGAATTCAATCAAGCATGGTGGGAAAAGCCAGCATCAACGCCCGATCGAAATACTTTCCCGATAC
>CAYGHY010000468.1:0-2045 GCA_964349435.1 uncultured Oscillospiraceae bacterium | reverse complement strand
GGGCGGTTTATGAAGGCCTGGCATTTGAAACCAGAGCGCTCCTGGAGTCGGGCTCTATTAAGCCGGAAAAGCTCGTTGTCACTGGCGGATTATCAAATCATACTCGGTATATGCAGATCCTGAGCAATGTAATGGGTCTGGAACTGTCTGTATGCCAGCAGACGGAAAGCGTGCTGCGCGGATCTGCGCTGCTGGCGCTTGGTATCATTCCTCAAAAGTCAGCCGGTATTTCCTTTTATCCAAACAAAGAGGCTGTACAAAGCTTTGAAACCGCATACCTGGAACGGTATCTGCCGATGCGCTGCACAATCATCGGATAGGTGAATAAAGTGGCGGGGAACGGGTAAAGCACCATATGCGAAGGGAAGATAAGGTGATGACCCCGCTTTTGGTCAAGCCGTTCCAGGCCTGGTTCACGGATGAATGATTTCCAGCCATTTCTCCTTGTCCCACTGATCCCAGATGCTGGGATCAAAACCTATATTGGAGGAAACCGGGCCTACGGTTCCCGTAATTGTTTTTCCCTGTGCGGTCATTTTGTTGGAACTGCTGAAAGCTTTCTTCAGGAAATCCTCATTTTGCGAAGTATAATCAAAGGATCCAGAGATGTCATACACAACCTTCCCGGTCGTTGTCTGTTTGACGCTGAGCGAATGGCGGATAACCGTATCCTTTGTGTCCGTTAAACTTGATAAGTCAATTAAAAATTTCACATTCTGCCCTCTGGAAAGGGGAACCGTCAGCGATGTGGAGTAATCATTGTCATCCAGTATACGGTGAATGTAAGTAGGGTCATAGTCATCCGGAGCATAGGTGATGTCATACCCTGTGACCCCCATTTTTTTCATTTTATCAAAGTAAGTCTTCTGAGCGTCCAGCATTCCGGATTTGTTGATTGCCCAGTCAGCGAAACCCTGGTCGAAAGGGCTCATTTCATATTCGACGCTGATGACAACAACGCCGGAATACTTCCCGCTGGGAACGTTATCCTGCTTTGTGTCATACTTCTTTAGGATCAGGTTAACTGTCCAAATCTGGAGATTCCCCTCGGTCGTAAAAAAGGTGAAGTTCTTGCTGGCGGAGTCCTCGATCTTCAGCGCCCAACCATGAGCTCGCATTCCTCTCATGCCATCTGCACGGTCCTTTGCCTTGAAATAGAACTCTTTTAGTGTCCGCTCAGCATTAGCGGCGTCCACCCGGTTTTTCCATTTCTGCTGGTCCCTTTCATACTGGTCAGCAGAGATCATTGCTGTATCAAGCAGTTTTTTGACGGCACCGGCCGCTTCACCCGCTCCCTCAGCAACTTGTTCGAGAAGCCACTCCAGCGTTTTTTCGTAGGCTTCATCTGCGCCGTAACCTTCGAGCGCGTCAAGAATTGCGCCATCTTCTGCGCTGCCAACGGATTTTATGAGATCAACTACATTGTCCACGCCGGCAATCTTCATCAGATTCTGCATGACCCGGTCAATGTCCTCCTGGGTCAGTTCCTCTTCTGCGGCGACCCTGTCCACCGTTTCCTGCAATTCAGATATCTCCAGTTCAGTCAATCCCATTTCCTTGAGGGCATCCTTAATTGCCTGTTTGATTTCCTCTTCGGTGGGTTTGTCCATTCGGGACAACGTCCCGCGGAAAGACATGCTTCCAATGGTCAATGTGACAGGATATATTTTGGTCGAGTCCTCAATCTTGCTGCGGTCTACTTCTTTCTTCGCGGAGACAGTTATACAGGGGACGATGAAAAGAACTATGAGGATTATCAGGGTCAGTATATGCAAACTTTTCTTCATGAACGTCACTTCCATTCCTAAAGATTATTTAGCTTGAGTATACATCGGGAACTATTCAATGTCATTCTATTTCCAGACGAAGAAATCAAATGCAGCGGTGCTTATACCCGGGGCTCTCTTTCCGGGCTGTAAGGAGATACACTGATGATGGTCACGGAACTTAGCAGAGGAGACTGAGACACCTCTATTCTTTTTGTAATTGGTGTTGAGGTACGATACATAGGTAACATGAGGGGATAGAAAAACAGAGAGACTTTG
>CAYGHY010000467.1:0-2048 GCA_964349435.1 uncultured Oscillospiraceae bacterium | reverse complement strand
AAAAATACACGCTACAGGGCCTGCTCGACGAGCTTGATGTGATTGAATGTTTCATGACCCCGGGCAAAGACCCCGCGGGTGCGTCATCGTTATGTATTTGACGGGAATGCAGGATATAAACAACTATGTGGAAATACTAAAAAAAGGCCATTTAAAGGTCATTCATATGAGTGAATAGAGTATGTATATCTATCTTTATATTTGCATTTGAGTGAATTGAATATTATTTTTGTAACCAAATACAAGTTATTTTGATCATGTGGACGGAAATGAGTGACCCCGCAATCCTCGTCAAATTGGGCGAAAGGATTAAAGATTATCGAATAAGGATGGGCTTAAAGCAATCTGACGTGGCAAAAATGTCGAGAATTGGCACGAATACTATCTATAAGATAGAGAAAGGCAGGCCGGTTTCGATTCTATTGCTTATCAGCATTCTTCGCACGTTTGGCTTGTTAGAGAATATAGACATGCTTGTGCCGGAAACAAAGCTCACACCCCTGCAATTGCTTAAACTGCAAGAGAAAAAAATAAAAAGGGTTAGAAATACATAATATAGAATATGGACGAGATCCCGGTAATTAAAATATATATTTGGAACAATTTTGTCGGTGCCCTCACATGGAATAAAGATCGTGGCTATTCGGAGTTCCAGTTTAATGAGGATTTTCCACGTCTTGGTCTCGATATTGCTCCACTTACCATGCCGATAAGCCGTTGGAGAGTTCCTTTTTCGTTTCCTTCACATGCCGGCACGAATTGCTTCCGGGGCTTGCCGGGAATAATTGCCGACTGTTTGCCCGACAAATTCGGTAGTCAACTCATAAATGAGTGGTTCGCTCAAAAAGGAAAAACTGAGAGCTTTATTACTCCCCTTGACCGCCTCTGTTATGTGGGTAAAAGAACCATGGGTGCGCTTGAGTTTATCCCAGCAGAACATATTGCAGGCGTAGAAGAATCTACGCAGGTGTATATCCGCGAATTGATGAACGTATCAGAGACTCTTTTCAAGGAACGTGATAACTTTCAGACTCTCTTGCGTCAGGAAAATAATAGTATTCTTGATATTCTGAAAGTGGGAACATCAGCAGGTGGAGCCAAACCGAAAGCCATCATTGCCTATAATGAAACAACCGGTGAGGTGCGCTGCGGACAGATAAAAGCACCCGAAGGATTTTCTTATTGGCTTCTGAAATTCGATGGAGGAACATATTCAGAGCATAATGAAATAACGGACAATCCACAAGGCATAGGCAATATAGAGTATGCTTACTATAAAATGGCTTGCAAATGCGGAATTACAATGACTGAGAGCCGATTGTTTGACGAGGGAGATTGTCATCACTTTATGACAAAGAGATTTGACAGGACCGATTCAGGGGAGAAAATACACATGCTTACTGCTGCGGGATTGGCTCATTTTGACCGCGATGCCCGTCATTCTTACGAGGAGTTGTTTGGAATCCTCAGGAGGATGAACTTTACAGCTTCCGATGCCGAGCAATTGTTCCGACGTATGGTCTTTAATGTGGAGACTCGCAATAACGACGACCATACCAAAAACTTCTCTTTCCTGATGGACAGAAATGGAAGTTGGAGCCTGGCTCCAGCATACGATCTTTGTTATTCCTACAACCCGGAAGGTAAATGGACTGCGCATCATCAGATGTCCTTAAATGGTAAACAAGCCGATTTCACCAAAGATGACCTCCTGTCTGTGGCCAAGAATGTGGGTGTACGTCGTGCCACTGAAATTGTCGATGAAATAACTAATGTTATTCGCGAATGGAATGATATAGCTAAAGATTGTGGAGTTAGAGACAATCACAGAAAACAGATAGCTAAGCAACTCTTGCTTTTCTAATAAAGATACAAGGCGTCTTGAATAGAAAACAAAATTTTCTATTCATCTGTCAGTATGACAGATTTTCAATACCAACAGATTATTTAACAGGCTCCAAGTTGGAGTAAATAGCAATTTTATTATGATGTTTCGTCCAGGTTGCCGCTCCAGAGGTATTTGTTTGTTTCTTTAACCAACACACCGC
>CAYGHY010000466.1:1217-2050 GCA_964349435.1 uncultured Oscillospiraceae bacterium | reverse complement strand
AAAAAATGATTGGGATGAGTCAGAATGGAATTTGAGATGGTTTCCAACCAGTTTGGCACTGGGAAGGCATCGCCATTTAGCAAAACCAGATAGTCTCCTTTAGCACACCTGACAGCATAGTTATTTCCAGCGGCAAATCCGAGGTTGGTGTCAGAACGCAGTAAATGGAGATTCAGGTTGGAATGTTGCGCCAGAACCAGAGGGTCAGGGGGTTCCTCCGACCCATTATCAAGCAAGATTACCTCGAAATCTTTCAGGGTTTGTTCTTCCAACGCCTGGAGACTGCGCGGCAGATATTGGGCGCTTTTCCAGAACAAGATGACGACGGAGAAGAACGGCTTGGTCATATTCACTTTTTCCTGACCACTATATTATAGTTTAGGTATGGTGAAATGAACGGGGTATTATTGGGCGAATGGTTTTGGAATAGCTGTATAGTACACTGATATGGTAAAGCGATATTCCCAGGCCCGCCTTCCCAAATCATATGCGCGCGTTTGATCATACGTTTGATGATTGCAGTCTATAAAAGAGTAAACTTAAGACTCCCACCGGTCATCTGGGTGAGAGTATTAAGTCATAGAGTATCGAAAGGAACGTAGATCATGGACCGATATAAGAAGATTAAAGAGATGGAGATTATTCTAGATACTTATCGAGAGAAAGTAGATAGAATGAATGAAATGTTGGATTCTTTTGAAGAATATCACCATGACTATCAAAAACTTATGGAGTATTACGGCAGTCAGGAATACATGGATGATATAAATGATGCGAATAAAGGATTGATTCCTTCCGATATAAAATGTGGTGTTTTATCAGAAGACGCTGTA
>CAYGHY010000466.1:0-1207 GCA_964349435.1 uncultured Oscillospiraceae bacterium | reverse complement strand
TGTTAGAGGTTGCGACCAATATGATTAGAAGGCGCTAAAACTATCTCTAGTGGATTGGACGCGTTTTCCTGAAGTAACATTCCCACCACTGGGCTGGTTTTTCTAAAATTCTTTATTTTGCGCCTTTTTCCTAGCATACTACGTCACAATTGCCTCTGTCCTAGGCTATCTTTGATCGGGTCTGAGGGACCTTCAAATCAGGAATCTCAAAAATAATGATCACTTAAGGCATCTGAATGCTTTGGTTGATGCGGGCTGAGCTTCCTTCCAATTCCACAAACGAAATGCTTTTGGTAAACCCTGCATTCTTCGCTTGATTTCAGCATTGTAATTATTCAGACAGCTTGATCTGTTCTTTGAGAGTCTCTCGTTTTTGTTTTGTGTCAAACGAAATTAGGTCAGAAATGCACTTCTTTTGTCCCTTCCTTGATATCTCCTTTGAAACGTATACTTTGGTCTGGTGCCGGAAAAATGGATAAGCGCCAAGAGGCAAAAGCTATACCTAGGATAACGAGAGTCCAAAATGGCAAGGATGACAAAAAGGCAATATACAGAACCATTCATATGCGAAACAGTCGAATTGATCAGAAGCAGTGGAAAGAGTCAGGCTTAGATTGGTCGCGAAATAGGTATCAGTGATCGAAACATCTCTCGCTGGTGGAAGGAGTGGTCAAGAAGACAATCAAGACGAAGCACAAACCGTGAGCAAAGAAATCTACAAGGCTATGCAGGAGGAACTTCGTCAGGTGGCGGAGGAAGCGCTGTAATTTCATCCAGGAATAAGAAGATGATTATACGGTTAAAGTATTGTTTGAAGTCGTACAGATATGCTGCAGTGGTTCTTATGCCTGGAAACAGAGCAAGCCAGGAAAACGCGTCATGGAAGATGATCTGATGAAGCGCATGATGTAACCCGTATTCATCGAGACTAAACAAACCTCCGGCGGTCGCCGGCTCAAGGCCGGCTTGAAAAGAGTTGGGATCAGCACCTCAAGACGACGTCTGCATCGAGGACCAGAAACGTTTATATAATCGGGCAAAATTCTATTCATTTGAGGATTTCAAGAAACAACTTAGAAAACACAACCAGCGTACTAACAATATACCGATGCGCCCATTCAAGATCTTATCTCCTGTTCAATTCTTATCACGGAATGTCAAATATGTTTGACAATCCTATAACCCAAATTTTATTTAAGATAATTGC
>CAYGHY010000465.1:0-2053 GCA_964349435.1 uncultured Oscillospiraceae bacterium | reverse complement strand
CCTATTACGGGCCAATGGCGTTGCTTATGATGATATTTATATAGTTTCAAAGGATGTGAATCAGATGCCTGTATACAAATACAAAGTAAAAAATGAATCCGGCAGGATTTTGGCAGGAGAGGCCAAGTTTCAGAGCAGGGATGCTTTAGTAAGTGCGCTCTCCGACAAAGGCCTCGAAGCTGTTGAAATATTTGAGAAGAACGTCTTTACGGATATCAGCCAAATAAGTATTTTTAAGAAAAGGGTAAAGATAAAGGACCTGGCAATATTCTGCAGGCAGTTCGCCATAGTTTTGGAGGCTGGAGTGCCTATTTCCATGGCACTTGACGTTCTTAGGGAGCAGGCGACAAATCCAACCATGCGGGACTGCCTCAATGATATATATGAGAGCATACAAAAGGGTATCGCTCTCTCTCATGCACTGAAACAATTTCATGGGATATTTCCCGAGATTCTCATAAATATGGTGGAGGCAGGTGAAGTAAGCGGGCAGTTGGACAGGGTGTTTGTACGTATGGCCGACCACTTTGAAAAGGAATTTAAGTTGAATCAAAAAGTTCAAAGCGCGATGACATACCCTGTAATTGTACTGGTTATCGCTGCAATAGTCATTTTTATCATGATGGCCAATGTAGTGCCTACTTTTGCCGATGTGCTGACAAGCATGGGTTCCGAGCTTCCGACTTATACAAAGATACTGATTGGAATAAGCATGTTCTTTAAAAAATTCTGGTGGCTCGTAGCGTTGGCAATTATTGCGCTGGTGTGCCTGGGAAATGTATTTTCAAAGTCGGATAGCGGCAGATACTTCTATTCAATGCTAGCGATAAAGCTGCCCATCTTTAAGGATGTTACAAAGACAGTCATGACAGCAAGGCTTACAAGAACTCTCGGCACGCTTGTAGCAAGCGGGGTGCTCCTAATACAATCTTTAGAAATCGTGCAGAAGGTTCTCGGCAATATTATTGTGGCTGAGAAGATTGAATTTGTGATAGAAGAGGTTAAAAAAGGCAAGGGCTTAACCGGACCGCTTACGAGCGTCAGGTATTTTCCGCCGATGCTCAACTCCATGGTAAGAATAGGAGAGGAGTCGGGAGATCTCGATTTCGCGCTTGAAAAATCTGCGGATTATTATGATCAGGAGGTCGAGGCTGCTATACAAAAGCTGGTTACCTTTATTGAACCGCTGATTATGATCCTGCTTGGCGGCGTAGTAGGTTTTATTATACTCAGCATATTGTACCCGATGATCAGCGTCTACCAGAACATGGGCTAGCAATAATTATATATGTATCGCATTTTTGAAAGGGGGTGAGACATGTAATGGTTATGAAAAACGGGTGCATGTACATAGAAGGTAAAAATGAAAACAAAAAAAGTATTGAAAGCGAGGTAAGTAAAATGAATAAGTTGTTAAGAAACAACAAGGGTTTTTCTCTGGTGGAGCTTCTGATAGCTCTGCTCATCATGGCGGTTATTGCAGCGGTTGCAATAACACTGTTTGGAGGAGTGCTTCAGTCCAGCAAGTCGTCCGCCGACAAGGAAACGGCTGAAAACATTAAAAGGCAGCTGCTTACGTACATCAATATATCAGGGGACGAAGACCTGTCCACACTAGGCGTCACGTTTAGCTCAGGTATAGGCACTGCAAATTCTCAAGCGGTAATCAACTACTTAACCCAGAAAATCAGAATTGCTTCTCCAGCCGGCGGGCGTACTGTTGCGTTTGCCAGTATACAAACTGACGGTTCCACCGGAGCATATGGAACACCAGTTATTGCGGTAGGGACAGATGCTATCGACGGCGATTATGGTCCGTTTTTAGACGGAACAAAGATTCTGACACCGGCGGAAAAGGACAAGTTGTCCTGGACAATAACTTACAATACAGGGCTGCAAAGGATTACGGTTGTGTCCAGCACAAATCCTGTCGCTAGCTCTTATATCACTGTCCAGAATTAATATTTGCCCGGCTTGTATTAATGTGCTGTAAATAATTTTAATTATGAACCTGCCCGGGTATTTGAATATCCGGGCGGGGGATGGTTTTCGG
>CAYGHY010000464.1:0-2053 GCA_964349435.1 uncultured Oscillospiraceae bacterium | reverse complement strand
ATGATGAAAATGCTGAAGCCATTATCGCTGACATGCTGAGTGAGTCGACTGGATGGTATCACAACGGTTTCGAATACGAAATCATTGGTTGACTACTAGTTTGGTTCTGTTAGAACCCAATCAACAGGAGATAGCACATGGCATTCCGTAGAATCAACATCAAGGATATTGCTGCCGAATACGGCGTCAACAATCTTCGGATTTTCATCCCATTGAGAAAATCCATGAGCCTCGCAGTTTTTGGTTTGCCGATTGGAATGTCGTCCAGCGATACTGAACCAACTCAGCTGGTTGAATGTACCGTCAACGAAAAGCGTTACCAGGTTTCAGAAGGCTACAAAATCCAATTTAGCCCAGTCGATCGCGGTGATGGTGAGCCCTTCTATTACGCTGACGAAACATTTTACCAATCCGATTTTGGTGGGCTAATGGCCCGGCATCCAGACTGCTATCGAATCTACGTTTTGGTCGACGAGGACGACAAATACGAAAGGCTTCGATTCTGATAAGTTTTAGGTTGACTGGTTGAAATGATTCTATATATCACCAGTATCAAAAAAAGGAAATGGAATGACCAAATTGCTTGTAACACTCACCAGCGGTGCGTTGTTTTTATTGCCAGCATCGTATTTTTCGGACTGGTGATGTCACTGCCAGTCATGCTGCTGTAGAATTATTGCTTGGTGCCAGCCATCCCAGGAATCAAGCTGATTGGATGGTTTCAAGCTTGGGGCATTTTGTTCCTGTGTGGTTGCTTGTTCAAATCCAGCAACAGCCAGCGCAAGGAAAAGTAAGTCAATCAAAAAAAGATTGGGGATTCGCGTCCCCTTTCTTTTTGACCACCGTTCGTCTGTTAACGTTAATTGTTATAGTTAACCAATTAAAAAAACAATCACCAGAAAAAAACAGTTGACCAGAAGTTTCCAATACCATATACAGTGGATAACAAGGAGACAGACGATGAGCACCAATTACTATTTGAACCATCCCGAAGACGGCCAGGTCCACATTGGTAAGAGCTCGTTGGGCTGGCAGTTTCTCTTCAATGTCGCAAATCGATCCAGTGCCGATCCAGTGGATTCGTTTGATGCTTGGATGAGCTACCTTGATCTTGGAGTTCGTAAGGGCGCAACAATGGAAGACGAATACGGTCGTCCAATCACTCTCCCACAACTCCGCACCCTAATTGTTGGAAAACAGCTTGACGGCAAGAACGGCTGGACTGCTTCTGTTGAAATGATCGGACCGTGGGCAGATGCTCGCCGCCGCAATCACATGGATGTGATGGAAACATACTGCCGCAAAGGTTTCCGCTTCAGCACCGCTTCGGAATTCAGCTGATGGATTATTACATGATCATCACACCGAAAGGTGAGTTCATATTCGAAGGCACCGTTGCCCAAGCCGACAATGCATTTGGTCTGTGCATCGATGCTACTTCTGCCCACCTACTGGCATTTGTCGAGTCGCAAGGCTGGTGGCTTTTTGAGCGTATTATTTCGGAAGATTACGCAAAAGCCAACGGCATCGCATAATCAGTTGACACCCCGGCCAGTTCCTGTAAAAGGGACTGGTACAGAGGAGATAGATATGTCCAAGTGTCCGCATTGTGGGGAAGAACTTCAAATCCCCAATCGCGCATATTTCAACTGCGACCAGTATGGCAAGTCAGCCGTGGTGGCGACTGAATGCTGCGGCGGGGCGATTCACATGACGCCAGTCAGAAGCTATCGTTTCGAGCCTTATGCAGGCAGGGAAACTGAAGACGACTGGGGCGTTCCGTTCGCAGTAAAGGAGAAGGCGAAGTGAGCGACCAAATCGACCGCGCTTTCGACCGCAATGAGGATGTCAAGAACCTTCCTCGCTTCCGTCAGACTCAACGAGCAACATTCGATCAGCTCATCGATCTTATGGACGTTGCCAACAGACTGGGACTCTACGATGCTGCCGACTTTGTGCGTCGACACTTGGATGATGGGAAATAGCCACACCCAACCAGCAATCTGTTAACGTTAATTGTTATAGTTAACAAAATAAGTCATTGACACCTTTT
>CAYGHY010000463.1:0-2056 GCA_964349435.1 uncultured Oscillospiraceae bacterium | reverse complement strand
GAGTATATGGTGAGAGAAAACTCGAATACAAAATCATGCGCGGCCACTATTTCACTGATCCGATCCCATTCGAATCGATGGATATTGGTTATTCGAACGCATTCGGCGGCAGGGCTAAATCCAAAGATGGCACGCTCTATCCCTATCCACCGAATCATCTGGGTATGGGGTTCAATTTAAAAGGTGGTTTCGAAGATCATTCTGAGATCGCCGTGCCCTGTGTCGAGGATCCACAATCTCCGATCGAACCAGATCATCTGGTCTGTGATAAATTCGATGACTGGAAGAACCTGCCCAAGCCTGCCTCATTCGGTTGGACCCGGCAGAGCTTCTTTCCCAGGTATACGTATGCAGGTATTTACCCAGAGCTGCCCGGAGCATACGCTGCAGGCATGGAAATAAATCCAAATCTTCCGAAGATGGATTCCCGGTTTTTCCAGGGCGCGTCTGAAGGGCTTTGCTGCCATACTTTAAAGGGCAATGAACATGTGAAACTAACCTACATGGATGAAGAGCATCCAGTTTTCGAATTCGAATTGCCCGGTGAAAAGCCGGATATTTCTATCAAGTTTGATACTGAGACACAAAAAATTGAAGCATTTTTGCAGACAATATTGATCTTCAAGGAATATGGAGTTATGTCCATGGTTTGGAGAGGAAGTATCGCAGTAGCTGGGGCGTTCGATAACATCGCGAAAATGAAAAGCTCATATGAAATCGTATGATCAGCATGAATAATTCTGATACGAGGAGACTTTTTGAAGAAGATTTGCAGTGAATGTAAATGCAATATAGGTGCATTGAACAACTACGGCACTGATGAAAAACCGCTTTGCTTTGATTGCGCAAAATCAAAAGAGGTGGTCAAGCCAAAGAAGCCACCGATGAGTAAGAAAAAGAAACGAATTCTTATAATAGCATTCGCTTTCCTGATGCTCACAATATTCCTGGCAAACATTTTCCACCCAGCCATATTACGGGCTTCATTCTGGTTTTTGCCTTATTACGGTGAGATCGTAAATCGTGAAGAAGGTCAGCATTTTTTTCTTAGTTACAAACTGATGGCGGTTGACGACGATTGGGGGAAGACAAGGAACATGTACATCTCGGATTCTATCTATCATGAATTCCGCATGGGTCAGATAATCGAGAAGAAAAGATTTTCGAATACCATAAGAACCCTTCGCCATACGAAGATTGAACTAGAGCGATTGAAGCGACAAAATCAGACATATCTCGACAGTCTGGTAGCGAATAGCGATAGTATTGCGTACTTTACAAGTGTCGCTGAAAAAGTTTTCTCCCTTATAGGCGATCATGAATTTGAGATTGCCAGTATATTTTGTACGCCTGATAACGAAATGCTAAAGAAGCTATCGACCATCGATGACAATCAAGATAATGGTATTGCTGGCATTCTTGGTAATTTCATGCTATCGGCAATGAAATATGTCGAGCTTGATACTGTTGAGTATAAACTCGAAGCGCATGGAGACACCCTGCTGCTCTTTTCAACAGAGCAATACGACCAATTTGGCTCTAAAATGGTTGTCAAGAAGAGTGTTTCCTTTGTTAAAATTAGGAATACTTGGTTGTTTTCCGATTTTGAAACAAGCCGAGAGAGATAGTTACAAAGGAACTACTTGGGGATCGTAGAAAGGAAAATAGCGATGAAAGGGAAATCAGCATTTCAGTTACTACTAATGCTTATGGCTGTTATCACAATTTTCGGCTGCGGCGAGTACAAGACCGTCGGCAAGGTTGATATGAGCAAGGTGATTACTCTTGAAGAGCTTTGGCAGAAGAGATATGAGATGGTTGGGAAAGTTGTAACGATTAAGTTAGACACTGTTAGCGCCACTAGCTCCAATGGGGGTAGCAGAATTCAAGGAATCGATTTCCCAAGCTACACTTTCTGGACGACATTAACACATCTAATATCGGATCAGATGTACAGGGACCGCGTTGATAGTCTCAGAAAAATTAATGTACAATGTGAAGAACTTTGGGATGGGAATTGTGCAATCCAAATCATCAAAGACGGCAAATTCCCATG
>CAYGHY010000462.1:0-2056 GCA_964349435.1 uncultured Oscillospiraceae bacterium | reverse complement strand
GGCTATGTCAGGCAATCATTGCATCTTTAATTACGAAAGGTCTTGACACAGTACACTTAATAGATATCACTAAAAATCGTGTTGAGGCTTTCCTTGATTGGATTGAATCAAAAAGGAACTGTTCTATCCAGACCAGAAACGTACGTCTGGCGGCTATCCATTCCTATTTTAAATATTTGCAATATGAAAATCCTGATAACTTGCTTGAGTGGTAGCGCATCCTCTCAATTCCTGTTAAGAAAGGTGAAAAAGGTACATTAAACTACATGACACTTGATGGCATAAAATTACTTTTGGAAATGCCTGACCAGAATACAGTAGCTGGCCGAAGGGACCTTGCTTTACTTTCCCTAATGTATGATACCGCCGCCAGAGTGCAGGAGATCATAGACCTAACACCTAAAATGGTGCGTCTGGAACAGCCGTACATAATTAAATTAATTGGTAAAGGACAGAAAGCACGAGTTGTACCGTTAATGGAATCACAATTACGGATATTACGTCAATACATGGAGGAAAGAAATCTTTTAGGGTAAATTCCCAAAGTAAGTTCTACAGTGAGAAGCCTGTTGCGATAACACTGAAAAATCAATGGATTTAAGTATGAGAAATATTCAGCAAGAAATCATCAAAGGTGAAAAAAGACGTTAAAATGGTTGAGAGTTGTTAAATAATGGCAAGGCAAATAAGCCTGAACAGCCGGCGTTTCAGACTAACTTCAACTTACTGGGAACTTAGAATGGGAAATCTTCCTTGTATTTTATCGTGGTTTAAGTTATTTTTTAAGCAAGCTAGGCGATTGATTTACTTTATCTGCCGAAACAGGAGCAATGCCTAGCAGGGTGGCAATTTCAGCCCCGTAAGTAAATACGAACAGCTCATACGGGGTCTTGCCACCCAAACTCTTGCGCTTAACGCTGTTGACGTGTGAAAAAATCAAATTCACAGTGTCCTGCGTAAAATGGTCGAAGGAGCTTCCCTTCGGGACGATATCTCGGAAAAGGGTATGGTTCTTCTCGACTTTTGGCTTCTGATAAGACTTGTAGGGATCACAGAAGAAAAGGCAGGTCTCGCGCTCCCCTGTGGCGTTGTTTTCAATGGCTAAGACATTGGAAAACTCTCCACCGTTATCGGTGAGCGCCACGGGAATAATATCACCGAAAACAAAGCCACCGCCAGTCAAAGTCGCTTTAAGGCCGGCAATTTTTTCGGACACCTCAAAGGAGGACTTGTCCTGCAGGAGCAGGCCGAACATAAAGTTGCCCAGGGTGAAGTCAAAGGTCATGATGACCTTGCCGCCGACACGACCGATAACCGTGTCCATCTCGGTCCAGTGGGTCACGGCATTTTCTTCGCTGAAAGCGAGGAAGTCATCAAAAGTTCGGCCAACCCTCGCGGCCTTAGGGACATACTTGTCGTGATGCTTGCGGCGCGGCTTGAACTTTACCACGCGAGGGAAATCCATCTTGCTCGCTGATAGATAGCCGCGGTTCAGGTGCCGGTAGACCGTTGATTTGGATACGCCTAGGTCGTTGGTAGCCATGATGTGGTACAGGTGCTGCCCCTTCCGGATTCCGGCTGAGATAACGGCATCGATCTCGTAGAACTCCTGCTTGTTCAGCGGGATGCCTTCACGGGCTTCGACGAGCAGGGTCTCGTAATCCTTCTGCGCGGCCTTCGCGTTGTAGAGCTGCTTGCAGGAAACCGCACTGAGTGTGTCGTTTCCTGCAGGGGTTGCATACAAACGGAGCCTTGACAAGAAGCGGACAGATATTTGTGATGAGATTGCCATGCTTGTCAAACTTCTTGATGCTGTTGCTGGGATTGACCTTGATGTGCCGCTTGACTTCTTTGGAAATGGTTGTCTGGTCTTTCCCTACGCGGGTGGCGATTGCCTTGAAGGTCACACCTCGGTCCAGGCACATTTGGATCTCGGCGCGGTCGTCAAGGGTCAGATGCTTGAATTTAGTAGAATTTAGCCTCTTCGCTATTTAGTGTGGAATTATAGTTTTTAAAGCGTTGAAGGAGAATATTTTACTTCCATAAATGCTACAAT
>CAYGHY010000461.1:0-2061 GCA_964349435.1 uncultured Oscillospiraceae bacterium | reverse complement strand
ATTTTCAGGTTTGATTCCTGAAGTTATTAACAAAATCCGTGATGAATCTGCTGGCAAAGCTGATGAAGAGTATGCCCTGGGACTTGCCACATATCTTTCCTTTGTTTTGGACAAATGTGCCGACTACTGGTCGTCTGTCTGTAGTTGGAATAGCGTTGGTGAAAAAATTACACATACCTTTGGTCGTCAGGCTATTGCAATGTCTTGGGGATATGCTGAGACCAATCCATTTTCAGATTCAACAGGGAACTGGATGGCAATGGTTGACTGGGTGTGGAAAGTTGTCGAAAGACTTCCTGGAAACGAATCCGGATATGCATGTCAGGCTGATGCTCAAAAGCAAACAATATCACAAAACAAAATCATATCAATGGATCCTCCATACTATGATGTTGTTATGTTTGGGGATATCTCAGACTTTTTTTATGTGTGGATGAGGCGTTCACTCAGAAGTTTATACCCTAATCTTTTTGAAACGATAGCAACTCCAAAAGAAGAAGAAATTATTGCATCCTCACATCGTTTTGGCTCGAAAGAAAATGCTTCCAAAGAGTTCATGAATATGATGAGTAAAGCGTTAACAAATATAGCAAATTTATCTCATCCTGCATTTCCTGTAACAATTTATTATGCATTCAAACAGGCTGAAACAAAAGAAGAAGGGACGGTATCTACCGGATGGGAAACCTTCCTTGACGCAGTCATGCGATCTGGTTTTGTGATTACTGGAACATGGCCTATGCGAACTGAGCGAGGAAGCCGTATGAATGCTCAAGATTCAAATTCATTAGCATCTGCCATCATTCTAGTCTGCCGTAAACGTGAAGCCAATGCTCCAAAGATCACCCGGAAAGAATTCATCAAAGAATTAAATATCAGATTACCGCAGGATTTGAATCTGATGACAGGTGTTGCGTTTGATGACAAAATAGACTTCAAAGTCTCTGCAGTTGATTTGGCACAGGCCGCGATTGGTCCGGGGATGGCGATCTATTCCAAATATTCCGGGATCCTTGAAGCAAACGGCTCAAAGATGAGTGTGCATGATGCTTTGATTCTTATCAACAAAGTTCTCAGTGCCTATCTTGACAAGGATGACAACGAACTCGATGCGGATACAAAATTCTGTAAATCCTGGTTCGAGCATTATGGATGGGGTGAGGGAAAATACGGGGAAGCTGATGTTCTGGCACGAGCAAAAGGAACTTCCATTTCTGGCTTACAGGAGGCTGGTGTATTACAATCAGGTCGAGGAAATGTCAGACTCCTCAGATTTACCGAGTATCCTGACAACTGGGACCCGGAAACAGACTCCAGACTTCCGGTATGGGAAGTTCTTCATCACTTAGTCAAAGCCCATCAGGAAGGCGGAGACGCAAAAGCCGGCAGACTCTTTAGTCAGATCGAAAGTATGTCTCAGTCCATAAATCTTCTCGCAACCAGACTTTATCAGATCTGCGAACAGAAAGGCTGGGCTGAAGATGCACGGTATTACAATGAACTGACCGCCTCATGGCAAAACATTGAAGAACGCCCTGGCGGAGATGCTAAAACCGCACGCGAACCCAGTAAGAAAAAGGAAGTTGGGCAGAAAACACTGGAAGGGTTTTCCATCCCGTTGACACTGCCATTTACTTTGGGAACCCTAAAAAAACCAGATGAAAAGTAATGACTGACCCCTATAATGAGCCGTGGGTTGAGGGATTCATCCAACAGTTTGGAACCCACGGATATTATAAGCAATTCTCACGAAAAAAACTGAATTCCATGCCGAAAAAGAATGGCGTTTTGTATTAAGTTATCCCGCCAGTGAAAACGGACTTGCATTTCCGTTTATAAAACCATCCACAATTTATTTGGGTTCTGACGTCTCTTGTGAAAATCGAAAAAATGTTCAAACTATAGCCAAAACCTTGGGAATACGTATCGTTCAATTACACAAAGGTGACGAACCAAATACATATTCTGAAGAAATTTGTGACTGATCCAAATCAAGAATTATCTTGTTTCTGCAAGAATTCTCGTCTCCATTTTGTTAAAAACCATACATCTATTACACTT
>CAYGHY010000460.1:0-2066 GCA_964349435.1 uncultured Oscillospiraceae bacterium | reverse complement strand
ATCCGAAGCTTCGGGTATACTTCCCGTAGCAGTTGTCTGGGGTTTAGCTTAACAAATATTTCTTTTCCAAGAGTGTGGTCAATTTTTTTTCGATACAAGACCGTATTACGTTTGGCTTTGGTAACCCAGTCAAAATTGTGATTCATAAGCCAGCGCAGGAACTTTTTACACAGGAACCAACGGTCCATGGCCACCCAAACTCTCGCATCGTTTGCTGAACGAAATGCAGTAAGCATCTTTTTGGCTAATACTAGCTTGGTTTGTTTCTCTTTAGCATTTTCTGTTTTCACCCAAAAGCGCCATAGTAAAGGATATTCCAGACCATTTTTCAAAACTGCAAATGTTGACACAAGGTTCATTCACCACAGATGGCGTTTATCAGAACTGTCAAAAAGCCAACACAAAAAGGGGATCTTTTTCCCGTGTCGATGCTCAATTTTGGTATCATCCAGGGCAATCACATCTCCCTCGTTCAGCCGGCTTTCCTCCTTCTCCTGCAACCTGGCAATCCTGCCAAGGGAGAACTGAAGCCACTCAAATGATTTGGAAAGAAACCGGCTGAAAGCACTTTGGGATATTTTTTGCCCCAGCAACTGAATTAAAAACGGAGCATCTGCTGAAAAACTTGCATTTTTATTTGCCGACCCAACATTATTAATCAAACCACAAATATAGGCGAAAGCCAGTCGAGTAAACCCAGGGAATTTCACCCTGAGTTTCTCACAGAACCGAACGTGAAAGTCTCCCTTCATTCGGCTCTTGTTATCCAACCGACGGGCGAAGCCCCATCTGCCAGTGGTAAAATAAATTAGGTTGCTGCTTACATATGCGACCAAGCAATTTATGAGACTTTAAATGCTTTCTGCCTGTCGATTTGTATTTGAACCTAACCCACTGAATCAGCGTGAGATTTACATAGTTAAGAACATTTCTTGCCTCACCTGCACTGTATTTGCAAAAATAATTCATCCAACCCCTAAGAACAGGATTCATTAGCTCAGCTAACACCTCGAGCGAAATAGTTTTGTGGTTTCTTCGTATCTCTCTGATACTGTCTCGCAAATGTTGGCTTGCACCCTTACTGACTGCCGGTGTAAAGCCGTTGAAAAAGTTCCCATGTTTACTCTTTAAAATACGCCTCCGAAAAGTGTACCCAAGAAAGTCAAAGGATTCATGATCATGGCGCTCTGGATTCACATCACTTCGACAGTATACAATTTTCGTTTTGTCGGGATGTAATTCCAGCTTACATTCTGCCATACGCCTATTAAGCTCAGCCAACAATTCCTTTGCTTCTTCCTCAGTCCGGCAATGAATTATTGCATCGTCTGAATATCTTTCCCACGAATTCTGAGGATACTTTCGTTTCATCCAACAATCGAATGCGTAGTGCATAAACAGATTTGCAAGTACCGGACTAATCACTCCGCCTTGTGGCGTACCGGCATTCCGCTCCTGAACAGTTCCATCTGGCATAGCAATCGGTGCTTTTAGAAACCTTTCAATATACAGACTCACCCATTTGCTGTCAGTATGTTTGCGTACTGCTTTCATCATCAGTTCATGGTCAATGTTGTCAAATAGTCCTTTGATGTCCAAATCAATGACCCATGGCATTTCCCAACACCGCACACGAGCTACCCCGACTGCATCCAGTGCAGAGCGATTCGGCCTGTATCCATACGAATCTTCGTAGAATATTGGCTCCACTTGTGGTTCAAAGTTCATTCGAACCACCATCTGAGCAACCCTGTCGCTAATGGTTGGAATTCCGAGTAATCTTTTCCTTCCATCCTTTTTCGGAATTTCCACTCCTCTGATTGCGGCGGGGAAATAGCATCCTGATGACATCCTGTTCCAAATTTTGTATAGGTTGTTTTTCAAATCTTTCTCAAATCCAGTGAAGTCTACTCCATCAGTGCCTCCAGCGCCATGATTCGCTTTTACGCGTTTGTACGCTTCCATCACTTGATGTTTTGAAATCTCAAACGGCTTTCCTTCTTTCATTAAGTCCTCCCATTTCTGGTTGTTTAATTTCCGAAGTATAGATAACAGAATCCCTTCGC
>CAYGHY010000459.1:0-2069 GCA_964349435.1 uncultured Oscillospiraceae bacterium | reverse complement strand
TATCCAAGTTGTCTAGGTTGTAGCGCAGATAGGTTGCTGTTGTTTCCATCATCCCAGCTGATTTTTCGGCGTTCTCCAGCCTCGCCTCCGAAGAAATAATGTTGAGAATGTTAAACAGAAAGTGCGGGTTGATTCGGGACTGCAAAAGTTTCAATCTGCTTTTCTCCAATTCGTTATACATCCGCAGGTTTTCTATTTCAGCTCTGCTCAGCTTTTCACGGATATTCGCATTTTCCCGTATTGTGTGCAGCTGGGTCTGGATTACGTCAATCATGCGGTTCAAGGCGCTGGCGAAATCGTCAAACTCATCATTACTGTTGACCTCGATGCGACCCGTCGAATAAACATCGTTTTCGATCTCTTTCACTCTGCCGGTTAGGATTCGGATTGATCTGGTAATACTCTTGATCACTCTGGAAAAATACAGGGCACACACCGCGATGCCAAGTAATAAAAGGATCAGCTGTGACACGAATGCCCACTTCTGAAAGCTGGCGAGGTAGTTCTGGTTTTTCCTCACTTGATTGAGCTTGGAGGAATAGGCATCCTGAAAGCCAAGACTGATGTAGGTCATTGTTTCCTGAACACTGTTATACATCTGAGTGATCTCAGTGTACTGTGCATCCGATTTTATCGATGAACCCACATATTGTTGTAACAGTGAAATCAGCTGGTCGGATTGCTCAAGATAAGTCTGCGCGGTATACAGGATGTCCACAACCTCGCGAGAAGAAAGGTTATCTCTACCGTCAGCTTTGATGCGTTCAATCACTCGCCTGATATCGGCGCTCTCCTGCTGGTAATCCTCAAAGCTCTCGTTTTTTAAGAACAGATAGCTCGCGTTCACCGTTATATGAACGGCTTCCATTTCAATGTAAAGGTTGTTAAGTTCCAGCAGATCATTAGTCATCCCGTTATATTGCTGCAGCAGATACTGGTCACATGAAAAAGAGATAACCAGCAGGGCAATCGCGACCACCGCAAGCAGCATATAGCCGAAACTGTACTTTTTACTGACAGTATTAAGGGCAGATCTATGCTTACCTTTCATAGTCCTGCTCCTGCTGATCCACATTCTCAGCCGTGAACCATTGAATATTGGTGAAAAGTGAGCGGCTGGTCCGTGTATCCGTCGCTATGTTATCGACGATGTCCTTGACAGCCAACATACCCATTTGATAGGGTTCCTGTACCAACACCCCGTCGATTGTACCGATGCGCAAACCTTTGATCGTTTCTTTCATATTATCAAACGCAAGGATATATTTGAACATCGTTGTATTCTTCGAAAAGTAGTTGCCAATCGCCTGGCCGCCGGTGCCTTCAATACAAACCAATGTATCAATCTCTGGATATTGTTCATTGATTTCGCTCAGCTTGTTGAGTACGGTCAGAGAATCGAAATCATCATATGCCAGCGTCACAAATCGGATTTCAGGATTTGTTTTTGTGATCTCAATCAGTCCCAGGTAACGCTCCTCAAGATTAAGATACCCCGGCTGCCCGGATAGCACGGCTACATTCGCTTTGCCTCCGGTCAGTTCCGAAAGATACTGGCCCAGCTCTTGACCTGCCCTAAAGTTATCAGTCCCAATATAGGTGTGTGGCACAAAATCAGTGATATCCGTATCCACCAGTACAATGTTGATACCTTTGTTCCAAGCATCGATCAACGCTTGCTGATACAACTTGTCTTCATTTCCCTGCGCAATGATCGCGTCCACCTTAGCGGCGATCTGTCTCCGGATGAGGGAGGTCATCTGGTCAACATTGTAATTCAGCTGGGAATAGTACACCTTCACATCAACCTGATCTGAATACTTCAATCCCCCATCCTGCGCGCCATTTACAACATACGTCCAATATCCTTCATCCCTATGCGGCATGATAACAGAAATGCGCGTCTTACTTACCAAGCTCTCCGTCATCTGTGCCAAGGATCGAACATTGATCAGAGTAAACAGGCTTATCACAGCAATCAATAGAATCATAAACCGGACGACGGTCTTCTTCATATGGCTGTCACTCCTGTCGCTTCCCTTCCTATTTGTCCCATTATAGCAAACGAA
>CAYGHY010000458.1:0-2069 GCA_964349435.1 uncultured Oscillospiraceae bacterium | reverse complement strand
CGAGAACAATCCCTCCCTTAATCCACTGTGCAGAACGGATGCTGCCCTGTCTTGACCTGCCCGTTCCCTTTTGCTTCCATGGCTTGATGCCACCGCCTCTTACCTCACTCTTGGTTTTGGTAGACTGTGTTCCCTGCCTTTTGTTAGCTAACTGGTTCTGTACTGCGAGATGAACTGCATTTTTGTTGACATCTATACCAAATATATTATCGTTTAGTTCGATTTCTCCTACAGTCTCGCCCTTCATGTTGTATAAATCAACCTTTGGCATAATCGCTTCCTCCTCCCATCCGTATCACTTGCTAGATTTGACAGCTCCTTTGACAACAACCAGTCCGCCCTTTGGTCCCGGAACTGCCCCTTTTATAAGCAGCAAGTTTCTTTCGCTGTCAACCTTAACTACATCAAGGTTCTGAACTGTAATCTTATCGACTCCCATATGTCCTGGCTCTTTCTTTCCTTTGAAGACTCTTCCAGGGCTTGTTCCGGCGCCCATGGAACCCACTCTTCTATGATACATGGAGCCATGGGTTTCCGGACCCGTTCTCTGTCCATATCTTTTAATAACACCTTGGAAGCCTTTACCTTTTGAAATACCGCTTACATCAACCTTGTCGCCGTTGCTGAACATTTCATTTACTTTGATTTCCTGACCGACACTGTACTTGGCTACATCATCAGTCCTGAATTCTCTAAGATATTTTCTGGACGATATCCTTACCTTTGCAAATAAACCCTTGTCAGGCTTATTCAATTTCTTTTCCTGAATCTCCAGAAAACCGAGCTTAAGTGCCGTATAGCCGTCATTTTGAACAGTCTTTTTCTGGACAACGGCACACGGACCGGCATGTATAACTGTTACAGGTATAGAAATGCCATCTTCGTTGAAGATTTGCGTCATCCCTATCTTTTTCCCAAGTATAAACTTATTCATTCCCTTACCTCCTAAATATCATTGGTTCACAATCACTTGCGAACATGACCACTCAATTGCATCCTTAGCTTACAGCTTGATTTCGATATCTACACCGGCCGGTAAATCAAGCCTCATAAGTGCATCAACCGTCTTGGGTGTTGGCATCAATATGTCTATAAGCCTCTTGTGTGTTCTCATTTCGAACTGTTCCCTGGCATCCTTGTACTTGTGAGGAGCTCTAAGGATTGTCATAATCTCCTTCTGTGTAGGAAGCGGAACCGGTCCTGAAACCTGCGCTCCGGTTCTTTTTGCAGTTTCCACGATTTTCTCAGCAGACTGGTCAAGTACCTGATGATCATATGCTTTCAGCCTGATTCTGATTTTTTGGTTGTTTGCCATACAATAACCTCCTTATAATGTTAGAGTACATATACCGAAAAGGCAGATACCCGAAATCTTAAGTCAGAAACCAGATTTTAGACTTTTACAAACAATGTATCGTTCTGATTTCAAGTCTAAATTTTAATCCTCCGCAGATTCAGAGTGGTTCCTTCCGAACTATTCCCTGACTCTTCTCTTCGTCATGTATACCCTTGTGATTACGTACAACAAGCATTTATCTGTACACTATGCCGTGTGTTTCCTGCTTAGCTATTTTAAAACCCAGAATTCTCTTGCAAAGCCATAAGGCTTGCAAAACCTGGGCTGTACCTTACAAATAGGCACACATTACCTGTGCGTTCGCAAAATGTACAGTGACTTGTCGCCCGGTTTCCTGAATCGGACATTCTCCATGAAAGTTCCCTATTTCAAAGAATAGCAATCTTCCATATCATCGTATGTCATGTCACAGCAAGTGATATTCTACTACATAATTTATAACTTTGCAAGAGGGTATAATTATTTTTTTGAATTGTATGAGTTGTGCGTAACTATTCAGGTAACCAAGCCAGAAAAATAAGATGAGATGCGCTTTTGAATTCTGTCCGCCAACGAGGACAGAACAGCTCTTTTGTATATTTATGCATATCCTCCTTTCAGCTTTGAGTAAATTGAATCAACAATAACCGAAATTGTAGCTATTCTGACTATAGCTTTTAGTTCCTGCCTATCTTAAAATGAATTTGCTAATCAGACAGAAAAATATATAAAC
>CAYGHY010000457.1:0-2103 GCA_964349435.1 uncultured Oscillospiraceae bacterium | reverse complement strand
CCCAGATGAGGTTGGCCTTTTCCTGCACGTTGACGGTCGTCCTGGCTGAATACTCTAGACTGTTCAATATTATCCTCCGATGCATGCCAGCACATCATCTGCCGCGATATCACAATGATTGGTACCTGATGGATTCACTACAGCGTCCGTCAGATTGAAATGTACATGCCTTTATGCTGTTTGACCATATAATACCATACAATTGCAAGCGTGGGTCAGCGAAATGAACGAAAACTCATGTACAGAGGATGGATATATCGATTTTCTTCACATCCGCTTGCTACGCCCTTTATCAAACGATAGCGACCGGGCCTTCCGCTTTGTCACCCGGACAATGCCTTCTGCGCGGGGTGATAACAAAGCAATTCATTCCTTGAAAAACGTTCCTCCAAATCAAAGAAAATCCGCAGTTTTTATAACAACGATGACGGTTGTCAGGTCAGTTCTGTTCCTCTTTTTACGCGTAAAATTCCTAAAAAGGAATGCTTTGTGTAAATTTAAGAACGAAAATTCCTGAAAATGCACGAAACATTTGATAATAGGAATGTATTGTGCAATAATGGGAACGGAGGTGCCGTGATGAAATATTTGGACAAGCTGTATGAACTGGGTTGTTTTTCACGCCAGGATGTTGTCGCGCTGACAGGCAACGGGCAAGCGGCACATTCCTTGCTTCACGATTATATCAATGCCGGGTATATCCAGCGGATCCGAAGAGACCTTTATACAGCGATCAGCCTTGAAACGAAGCAGCCTGTCGCGAACCGATTTATGATCGCAACGCATATTGCTGAGGATGCTTACGTTTCATACCACAGCGCGCTTGAATACTATGGTTACGCGAATCAAGTTTATCTCGAGGTTTATGTGACAACGGAAAGGCGATTCTCCGGTTTTACCTATGATGGGATCGCATATACACGGATATCCCCCCGCATCGGCTCCGGCATCATTACAACAAATACAGGCATCCGGATCACAGATCTTGAAAGAACAGTCATCGACAGTATTTACGTATTTGAAAAAATCGGCGGCTTGGAGGAACTGCTTCGCTGCCTGGCGCTGATTCCTGCACTTGCAGAGGAAAAACTGATGTCCTGTCTGGACGAGGATGGGTTGGCAAACCTGTATCAAAAAACCGGCTTTATCCTGATGCAGTTTTCAGAACAATATGGCCTTCCAAAATCCTTCTTTGATACTTGCAGGAGCAAAGCTCCCAAGTCGAAAAAATACCTGTATTCCGAAAAAGACAATCTCTCCAAACATTTTTTCTTCCATAAGGACTGGAATCTTTATGCCCCTGAAAATCTGATAACCATCATCAGCAAGGGAGTTGAACTCAATGGCTGAGTGGAACAAAGCACTGTTGGGAAAACAAGCGAGGGAACTTGGTTTTGTCCGCGACACCTATGAAAAGGTTTGCCGGTTGACTGAAATCCTGAAGCTTATTGAAAGTGATGACTTGCTTGGCAACACCATGGCTCTGAAGGGTGGAACAGCCATCAACCTGACGATCTTCGATTTGCCAAGGTTATCTGTTGATATTGACATGGACTTCTCGGAGAATGTCACTCGGGATGAAATGATGGCTTCAAGATCCATCATCAACGGCCGAATTGATAAATATATGAGAGCCGGCGGCTATCTCTTGAGTCCCAAATCAAAACAATATCATGCACTGGACTCATTCGTGTACGAATTCTCCAGTACGGGAGGAATGAAGGACAACATAAAAGTTGAAATCAACTACATGCTTCGCTGTCACGTACTGAAAATTGAACAAAGACGCTTCAAATCAACCTGGGAACCATCAGGTGTTTTGGTTCTGAGTGTTGCTCCTGTCGAATTATTTGCCAGTAAAATCGTTGCGTTGCTTAATCGAACGGCACCTCGGGACCTTTATGATATTCATAACCTGGTGAGATTTGGCTTGTTTGATGAATCCGAAGAAGTCCTGCTGAGGAAGTGTGTTGTCTTTTACAGCGCCATCGCTTCGGAAACCCCGCCATTCAAATTCCAGCTGGACAATATAGATGGAATAACTCAAAATCGCATCAAGACAGATCTTTATCCCGTTTTACGAAACAAGGACAGATTTGACCT
>CAYGHY010000456.1:0-2105 GCA_964349435.1 uncultured Oscillospiraceae bacterium | reverse complement strand
GGGTTGGCATTGCTATCCCAATGCAGGATCGATCGATAGCAGGATTAAATTCTTAGAAAATGAACATCGACATATCTTCAAGATATGTGCTAAAATATCCGCAACTCATCTCGATAGAGAACTAGAATTCTTCTTAGTAAAGTGGAAGATTGATGAATTCATTAAGTCTGGTGATAGAAACCATCAGTCATGTGAAATGATTGCAAACGACATTCTGGCACATTTGAGTCGAGAATATGGACATGATAGATATTACGAAATAACTGTATCGGAAGATGACGAGAATGCCGGCATCGTAGAATATGATGGGAGGGTATAATGGGTAAATATATCAGCACAAAGACCTACGGAGCCGAACGAGGGTTTAGTGTTAGTTACAGACAATGGAGAGCGGATTCACATTGTAATCTTATTCATGGATATGCTTTGTGTTTTCATGTGGAGTTCGAGGCCACTGATCTGGATGCTCGTAATTGGGTTGTGGACTTCGGGTCTCTTAAGAGCTTCAAGTCGTTTCTCGATGATCATTTCGACCATACCTGCCTAGTGGCCTCGGATGATCCTGAATATGATCTGTTCGTCGAAATGCACAACAAAAAATTGATTAAGATGGTGGAAGTAGAAAAGACTGGGTGTGAGGGTCTTTCTAAATTCCTGTTTGACTATTTAGGATGCTGGATTGCGGATAATGGGTATTCGCCCCGAGTCAGAGTACGGAAGGTGGAAGTAAGAGAAACCCCATCGAATTCTGCCATGTATACTGAATGACTATCATTAGAATAACCCCTTTATAAATCAATAACTTACGTATACCATAGAATAGCTCACTCAAGGTACTTTTTCCAATAGATTCAAGCACTTACAGGAAATCCCTTTAAAAGTAGGGCCTCAATCAGTACCCATATACGTTAGATTTTAATACAAGATACCCCCAAATAAAACCCTAGTAGAAACAACGACTTAGCGTAAGTTACTGTTTTTACTAGGGTTTCTTTTCTTTACTCTGGTGTTCGGTGTGACTATAATGGCTACATCAACAACAAACACCAGAAGGTGAACTGAAATGGCATATATGTCGCAGGAACACAAAGCAGAAATTGCACCGGTTGTTAAGAAGATTCTCAACAAATATGGGCTGAAGGGTTCGCTGTCCGTTCGTGACCATAACTCATTGGTGCTCACAATCAAATCCGGTAAGTTGGATTTCATTGGTGAATACAACAGGAGCGAGTCCAACCGTCATGGCGACTCGACTGGCTACCTGAGTGTTAATATATACCACCTCAACGAAACGTATGGTTCCACCGCCGAGTGTTTACAGGAGCTCGCCTCTGCCCTTCGCGGGCCGCGGTTCTTCGACGAAAGCGACATCTCGACCGACTACTTCTTCTGCTCACACTACATTGATATCAAAGTCGGCAAGTGGAATAAGCCATACGAGTTGACAAAGTAAGACGAGTGGGTTATACTGTCTGACATAGATAGGAGTAATTAAGGTGTCCTGTAAAGCCAGACAGTATAGCGACCAGATGTATTGTTCGTCGTGTGGGTTGTCCTGGGACGTTAATGACCCAGAGCCGCCCAGTTGTTCCTGGGAATTCATTGAGCAGCAACGCAAGACAAATGGTAACGATTGGCTGAAAACGATTAAAGAATTTTTGGGAAAATAGTTTGATTTTTGTGTCGAAACAGTTATACTAAGCACATCAAAACTAACTAGGGTAAGTTGACATGGACAAGCGTGAACTGTTCAAGACCGCCATAATCACTTCTACTGGCAGTGTATTTCAGGAAGGGGAGATTGTTTCTGTTAGCGTAAAACATCGAATGTCTGGCCCCTGGGTATTCGAGTGCCGTAGAGGCAAGCGAGTCGCTAACTATAGCGAAGGTTTCCTTACCAACTTTTGTCTGTGAGACTAGACATGAACGACAAAGAAAATGAAGTATACTGCGCGGTCGGAACCCTGGTTCTGGCATTCTTGACTGTAATTATGATGGGAGTCATGTGATATGAATGGGGTGCAATTTCTGTTCTTGATTTTGGTTATTATTTTTGCTCCGACTCTGAGTATCTGGGCATTGAACGAATTGTTTCCTGTACTGGC
>CAYGHY010000455.1:0-2106 GCA_964349435.1 uncultured Oscillospiraceae bacterium | reverse complement strand
GAAATGAGGCGATAGCAATGATACATATAAAGGAAATAAACAAAACATATAATAGTGGTAAACATAACGAGCTTGTTGTAATAAAAAACGTAACCTTGCAGATTGAAAATGGAGAAATGCTTGCAATAATGGGGCGTTCAGGTGCAGGAAAATCAACATTGCTGCATATTTTAGCCTGCATAGATAAGCCGGATAGAGGGACTTACGAATTAGACAATACTGATATTACTAGTCTGAGTGAACGCAAAACTGCAATAATGAGAAACAAGAATATTGGAACAGTATTGCAGGATTTTGCCTTAATTCCCTCTGAAACAGCTCTTTCAAATGTTTCAACTCCTCTCTACTTCTCCCAAACACCCTTTTTTCAAATCAAGAAAAAGGCTTTGGATGCGCTGGAAATGGTTAAAATGAGTTCGTATAAAAATCAAAGGGTCTCCACTTTGTCAGGTGGAGAAAAACAGAGAATAGCTATTGCGAGAGCAATAGTGAATAATCCGAAGGTTCTATTGGCAGATGAACCGACGGGTTCTTTAGATACCAAGACATCCGACGAAATTATGGGAATATTAAAAATGTTGAACAGTAATGGCACTACAATTGTTATTGTGACACATGATTTTAAAATTGCAGAGTCATGTGGTCGGATAATAAGAATTGAGGACGGCGTCATCCTTTTATAGTTTATTATCTCATTGTAGACCATTCTATAGATATGCTTTCTTGTATAAATTCTCCTTTTCATTTAAGAATATGTATCATTAACCTGCAATAAATCTGATGACATCAGCATGAATGAATTGCAGGCCTAAATGTGAAAAGGAGAATGACAATGCCAGATAACAAGAAAAAGGACTACAATCTAGGGGCGCCGGTAGAGAAGCATGATACTGCGGCGTGGGTCGATCTAAGTATTGGAATTTATAGTGCGCCAAGCAAAGCTTGGCATAATCTTGCAGGGTGAAAGTCCCCGCTGGGAAAGGTCTAGCCAGCCACCCATACCGAGTGTTGCATCGAAGCTGGCAACAGTGAGATGAAGCGTACGCAGGAAACCATATAGACCAGAGGGAGAACCGCATCTCCTGAAGCACATTGAGCCTCGTAACACTTAAGAAGCAGATGGCGACGTTGTTATAAAAATTGAAGCCAATACAAAGAAATCAATAAAGCGAGATTTCCGAAGGTCTGCCAGGCTCTTGGCCGGTCATTATGCCGCCTATTCGGCTCTGTGCAATTGTTTATGCTGTTTTCCTTCTTGGCGGAACAATTTCTGTTCCTTTAAGCTTACCATCCTCAAACACCGCCCTTACGAACTTGCTGCAGTTCGGGCATTTTGCTTCTGTGGTGCCTTCAGACCAGTAAGCCAGCTTGGTGCATGCTGGACAAATCACTCTCACCATTATGGCTCACCGTCCTTAATCAGATGTTTTGCGATGTACATTTTACTTCTTTTTGTCATTACCTTTGCCTCCTTTGAATTTCTCCAAAGCTTCTGCATCTGTCATTTCACTTTCCCAATAAGCGAATGAATCTTCGTCTGGTTCTCTTTGGACACTGCTGTATTTGTGTTTGTACTTTTCATAGAAAGCCTTGTCATCTTCATTTCTAAGCGGTATCCCTGCAGCAATCTCTTTGTCAAGAGTAGCTATTCGCTCCTTGGCTTCTGCATCAAAAGTGATTTGATAAGCCATTTCGTGGAGATCCTTTGGTGAGATTATTCCTGCATCTGTAGTCGAAAACTCAATAAGTACTTCGGGGTTAATACCCCACACTGCTGCTTTCGCTGCATCCTGCGCCCATCTTTTGATGATCATGTTCTGCATTGCTACAGCCATAGGCACTTTCACCTTTGCACTGTAAGCCTCCATCTTTTTGTAGAACACCTTGTCAAGGCTAATCAGCATTCCAACTGCTTTGAGAATAATCCCGTTTCTTGACATTCCTAAGTTATGGGCTGCATAATCCATTGCTTCAACTGCTGGACTGTCCTTTGTGAGTCTGATATTGATTAAATCTGCCATTTCTAATTCCTCCTCTGTTGATTTATATTATCAGCATATCACTAATTTATATATTTATAAATACTAATTATTATATTTTATATAT
>CAYGHY010000454.1:0-2108 GCA_964349435.1 uncultured Oscillospiraceae bacterium | reverse complement strand
CATTTGCGAAAACTAGCGAGAACAAGCTAGAAGGCGGAATAGGACCCTTAATCAGTGGGTCCGGGGTTCGAGTCCCCGGTGGCGTACCAATTAATGAAAGACCAGTGTAACAAGGGAAAAGCGGCGATGACATCGCCGCTTCCTTCATGCTTTATAACCCGAATTGTTGCTCCTCTTGCTATCCTTTCTAAAAGCTAGGCGAGATTGTTGCGTGTTTGGAGGCTTGACCATGCGTCTTGCCCTCTGTCAATGTCTGCACGTATGCTTTTTAGAAGTTAAGGTCAGAAGCAACAATTCATAGAAATGAAATATGGCGATGTAAGTGCTAGAATATCTAGATAACAGCCTGAATTATCCTTCACTTGGATATTTGTGATACTGATTAGGCATGCAGGTAGAATCCAGGTATCTAGGGAATGACAACTCTAGTCTAAAAATAATGGAGGAAGACATGAAAACTAGGACAATTACCCTTTCAATAGTCATTCTTTTGGTATTGTTTCAAATTTCATTTCCTGTCTTAGCAGACAACAACCTTGACCAGTATACCCCGAAGGGATTGACTGCATCTTTGATGCCTGTAGATGGCCTGCATCCTTATGGTAGTGTCGACCTTAAATTCAACATAAGCAATCTTCCTGTCGGAGATGCGACTGCACCTTGGGCTGTTTCCATCGAGAAAAAAATCGGCACGGGTCCATGGATTGAAGTATCCTTTGACGACACGCAGTTATATCGGGATTCACGATCACTTGGAGGCAATTATTATCATTTTGAACAACTGTGGAATGAAGATACAGCATATACTTCCGATATCTCGGTATCATACAGAGTCAAAATAAACTTATGCGACAGCACGTTCTCAGCCGTTGCATCTTCAGGTTGGTCGAACATCGCAACTATTGGGATTAAAAGCAGTGCCTGGGCGTCTGCTGACATCGCGAAAGCAGATGGATATGGCTTAATTCCCGCCTCCATCAAGGATGATTATACAAGACCGATTACCAGACAGGAGTTTGCAGAACTTGTCGTGAAGCTATATGAAGCGAAGATGAGAACTTCTGCTGAACCGGTCGCAGAAAATCCATTTACCGACTGCAGCAACTTGGAAGTTTTAAAAGCCTATAACCTAAAAATTGTCAACGGCGTTTCTGCCACAACTTTCAAACCTGCCGACTTAACGAATCGAGAGCAGATTGCCGCCATGCTATACAGGGCTGTTCGAACAATCGCCCCTGAGACGGATATGTCTGTTGCTGGTTCCCCAGTCTTTAATGATTCAAAAGCAATAGCACCCTACTTTCTGGAATATGTTCAATTCATGAGCAAGCATGGGTTTATCAAAGGATCGAACAATAATTTCGATCCAAAGGGAACCTGCACAAGAGAAATGGCCGTTGTCATCGCTCTTCGTGTCTATGAAAAGTATGCAATCGCGTCTGAGTAAGCTACTCCAACGATGATATGATTCTCAAGAAAGATTGGAGAAAACCAAGGTGGAAGGATGGCTCCCATTATTAGATTAATTGGGAGCCACATTTCTTGAAACCAATCATTGATGATACCTGGCACCGAGGATAGCTGGCGGATTATTGTACGCGCACGGCGTATATGGCTACTAGAAAAGACGAGAGACAATTTTGGGAAACCAAGGCAATATCAAATGTTGATACAGAAGGAAAATTCTTTCCGAATTGAGCCCAGCATAAGCAACGATTGAGCCCATAATCAGGGCATCTTGTCACACCTTATTGGGAAAGCCCACCTAGAAGCGACACTACAGTATCCCGTAGAAGCCATTTCGCAACGTGTTAGTAATATCAGCACTCTTAAGCCTTGAAAACATACTGTCAAGATCTGGTGGTAAGTCCCTGACATTATGGTTCTTGAGATAGGGACACTAATATTGTGGACATTGATGGCGATATTGAATTGCCCACAGCCCCTAGCATCTATTAAAGGCATTAGAAGAGACAAAATAAGTTGACTGAGCAGGAGCCCGAAAAGAAGGGATAGGCATACAACATTCAGAACTATTAAATTATCAGGAACTGGAAAGTCCTGCTTCTAATCATAATTAGCGAAGGAGGCCCACTATGAAAGCAAAG
>CAYGHY010000453.1:0-2123 GCA_964349435.1 uncultured Oscillospiraceae bacterium | reverse complement strand
CCTGTGCTTTTGGACTACCTGGATATCCTGCAAAAGAATTCAATGTGGGCCATCAAAGAGCAGGTGCTTCCACTCTGGGGCGGGGAGTTGCAGCCGGACAATTGGACCATCAATATCCGCGCGCAAATGGGAGCAAATCGCGGTGTGCAGTTGCGCTATGGCAAGAACCTCACCGGCGTGAAGTATTCCGAATCCATGGACGGCGTTGTCACGCGCCTCCACATCGTGGGATACCAGGGCGCGAACATTGAGAGCATCAACGGTGGTTTGGATTATATCGACAGCGCCAACATCGGCGCGTACCCGACCATCCGGGAAGATATTGTAACCTTTGCGGATGACGACCTGCCGGAAGAGCTGCTCAACAAAGGGCAGGCTTATCTTGACACGGTGGACACCCCGCGCATCAAGCTGTCTGTTGACCTGGCGAAAATCAAGGGCAGCGAGCAGTACCGGCACTACAAGGATCTGGAGACGGTGGAACTGGGTGACACGGTCACTGTGTACCATAAAGGCCTGAACATCGACATCACCGCCCGCGTGCAGGCGAGAAGCTACAACCCGGTCACCGGAGAGAATGAGCGCGTTGAGCTGGGCAATGATAACCGCAATCTCTACAGCGCGATGGCTTCAGCCACCCAGGCGGCCGAAGTGGTCAAGATGATCACGGACCGCAATAATCACGTCCGGAGTGAACGGCTGCGCGGCATCCTTGATTTGCTTACCACACAGCTCATAGCATCCGGCAGTTTTACAAATGCAGAGGTTATAGCCGGCAAAGGCGCACTGTTTGAAAACACGGATCCGGAAAGCCCAGACTTTGGCGCGTTGTACATCGGCCCCGGCATCTTCGCGATTGCGAATACAAAGAACGAAGCCGGTAGCTGGCTATGGCGCACTTTTGGTACTGGAAGTGGCTTTTATGGAAGTGAGTTGGTTGCAGAGAGTGTTACTGCTAATAAACTGGCTTCTGATGTAGGGCAGAGTTTAGATTTGAGCAGTAATATGTCTATTACTGCTTTGGTTGGGGACAAAATTTATCGTGCCGCAAATGAAGCGGCCTTGTTGACGTACCTGGCTGCACAGACTCCGCCTGTCTCAATGTTTGCTGGCTTGCTGTGGCTGGACACGACCAATAACCTGATTAAGCGGTGCTTGACTGTTTCCCCGCTGACCTGGGGGAACACACAGGCCGATGAAGTACACACGGCCTCTATTGAGCTTGTTAATAATCTTATTAAACTGTTTTCTGGCGGCAAGATCCAGTTTATTTCCGGCAGCAGCATGGAGATGCTGGCAGGATCCAGTCTGCTCATTAAGGCTGTTGGCGATGCTGTAAATGCTATTTTGATGGACAGCACAGGGTTGACATTGTCATCTACTGCAAAGCTGAAATTGTTGGCGGCTGAAGCGATTGAAATCGGCGGGTCGCCGTTCCAAGTAGGCGGGACGAACCTACTTTCTGGAACGAATTCAGACTATACAGATGTTGTATTTACCGCTAACTATTTTAGAGAGTTGGGTAGGGTTACCTTCCCGGATGCACGTTTGAATCCCGGCGACACAATAACGGCAAGGGCGTACTTCAAACTCGATGCCGCGCCACTTGCTGGATTAAAACTATATATTCAGGATTTTGATGGTACAACTTATACCAATTCATCCAGTAATTTAATAAATGCATCGAGCGAAGGGTATGTGACGGTAAAGCATACAATTCAAACAGATGCCACTTATGTCCGGGTTCTTATGTATGCAGTAAATGCTCCAACAACTTTCAGCGGCACGGAACAAATAAAGTTGCTGAAAGTTGAAAGAGGAAGTGTTGCAACTGACTGGTCGCCTACACCCGCGGACCCTGCAACGGGAGTAAAAACTGCCTATATTGACATGGCTACTGACCACATTTACATGTACTCAGGGGGAGCATTTAGCCTGGTTTCTCCCAACCTGCTTTCAATTATCGGTGGTTCAACTGATGCTACGGCAATCGCAATTAGAAACGATACAGACTATTTCATCAGCGCGGGTCATTTAACACAGGCAAGCGCCCCATTTTGGCTTAAGAAGGACGGTTCGATTAAAGCAATCAGTGGTCTGATTGGTGGTTTTACGCTCGGGGC
>CAYGHY010000452.1:0-2124 GCA_964349435.1 uncultured Oscillospiraceae bacterium | reverse complement strand
TTTTACCTCAAGCAGGTATCTTGATTGAAATACAGTCGTTAAAAGCTTTAAGAATAATTTCATGTACTTTTCACGTGACAATTTTCAATTGTTATGCAAAAAATCTGGTTCTTTCCATAGTTAGTTGAAATTCAAGCCTTTCTGTGCTATAGTTATAGTATACTAAAGATAGCAGAGGAAATGAAAATGGATGAATTTATAAAGATACTGGATGAAAATTTGGACTATCTTGAACACGAAATCGTCGGCGACACAGTAATTATTTATGTTATCTCAAACAGGAAGGAAGCAACCTGTCCTTATTGCGGTGCCATATCCAATAAAGAACACAGCAAATACGAGCGCAGCTTTCAGGATCTCCCTGTCATGGGGAAGAAATGTACACTCATTATAAATAATCGAAAGATGTTCTGCCCTAACCCGGACTGCGGTCATACCACTTTTGCCGAGAAATTTGATTTTCTGCTTCCAAAAGGGAAAAAAACCAAGCGGCTACTGGACAAGATTATTGATGTTTCGCTTAGTACAAGTTCTATCACTGCATCGAATATTTTGAAAGATGGAATTGTAGATGTTGGGAAAAGTAGCATCTGCAATCTCTTAAAAAAAAGATACACCCCTTCCTGAAAAAGAAAAGATTACAAAAGTATGCATAGACGATTTTTCCTTTAAAAAACGTCACACTTATGGAACGATTCTGGTAGATATAGATAGCCACCGTGTTGTTGACCTGCTGGATTCCAGGGAAATTGACGATGTAGCCAGATGGCTCAAAACATACCCCAACATTGAAATCACATCACGAGACGGATCCGTTTCCTACAGTAGTGCAATTAAGCAAGCAAATGAAGACATTGTCCAGATAAGCGACCGCTTTCATTTATTGAAGGGCTTGACCGATGCGTCAAAAAAGTACATAACTGGCTTGGTAACTGCTAATTTTGTGATTTCTGCGTCTGCTTCGCATTACGAGGGAACGGCAGCAACAGACTATTGGGATAAAGAAATAAAAGAGGATTCTCCAACAAGGAAACACAATACGAACTATGAAAAGAAAATAAATCTGGTAAACAAGGCAAGAGAACTGGAAGAACAAGGATATAAACGAAGCAAGATAGCAGAAGGGTTAGGCATTACGTACCCTACGGTTAAGAGGTATCTCTCTGCGGACTTCAACCCAGTAAACGGGCTTTACAACACAACCATAGGCAGCAAGATAAAGCCTTATGCCGATATAATAAGAGGGATGCTGGACAAGGGGAATACGTTCAAAGAAATTGAGGCAGCTATCCGCGAAGATGGATATGATGGGTCTATATCAACCATCCGGATGTTTGCCACCCGTGAACGGAAGTTGTGGAAGGAAGCGAAGAATGAGGCAGACGGTCCGGTCGAGAAGATAGAACGGAAGTGGCTCATAAGCCTCTTGTATACACCAATTGACAAAGTGAAGGGTATCGCTCAGGTACAATTGGATAAGGTCATAGAAAAGTATCCTACCATCTGTAATATTTATGATTCTGTGAAAAGCTTCAAGCAGACCCTTTTCTCAAAGAAGCCCGAAGAGATTGAAAAGTGGATTACTGAGGCGGAAGAAATGAACATAGCAGAAATCAACAGTTTCATAAATGGGATCCGGAGGGACATAAATGCAGTAAAGAAGGCGATAGAGCTAGATTATAATAATGGACTGGCTGAAGGTAGTGTAAATAAATTGAAGGTTGTAAAGCGAATTATGTTTGGCCGTAACAGCTTTGAACTTTTAAAGAGCAAGCTGTTGCGGCTTGAATTAAAGCACCAAATCAACAAACTATGGAAAGAACCAAAAATCTCTTGATTTTGGAGAATAATGCCAGATTTATTAACTGCACTACGAAAAGCAAGTTCTTAGTGCGTCGCAGCACACATAAGTGTTAAGTTGGATAAATGATGAAGGAAGGTCCTTCGAAGTCGGTATGCAGGCACAGGCTTCAAACCACCTTATGCTGCTGTAGCCAAAAGCTGTGGTAGTGAGCGATAAGGAAAAGTTCCAGAGAATGGGGCAGGTGGGTATTTGGGAGACGAACGAAAGTGAACTACTGATGAACGCGTCGAGAGCTTCGCGTGATGTCAAAACCATGAGCG
>CAYGHY010000451.1:0-2125 GCA_964349435.1 uncultured Oscillospiraceae bacterium | reverse complement strand
CGTAGCACCAAGTCGGGAGTTCAGGGAATGCTCCGTCGTTTTCTACATCTTCGGCATCATCAAGATACTTTTCTTCCAGTGCTTCCTTGCTACTGAAATACTCATCTTTGTTTTCGTCCCATAGCCACCCAATTTTGTACTCGCTATACTTGACCTTTTTAGCCTTTGCGAATCTTTCCTGTTCGTGGCAAGTTGGGCATATAACGTAGAATCCTTCAACCTCGCAACCACATACTCTACAAGTGTTTTTGGCATATACCTTTTCCCTGCAACAATCATCAGAGGCAGCTTTATTTAAATAATAGCTACTGCATTTTTTACACTGCCATACTTTAATTTCAATCGACAATACTCCCCACTCCTTAACTACCAATTATTTAGAACAACGACATCTGTTCGATCTTCTTAACCCCAGTCTTTTGTGTATCAATAGTCTTCATCTTCTTGCACCCTGCCTTGACTAGCCATTTTTCAACGTCAACCATTAGTTCTTCTTGCGTCTTATATCTACGATGACTCAATGAAATGCTCCTCGCAGAAGTTGGTAACGAAACATACATGCAATACAGACGAGCTTTTTTACTCCATTCAATGTCAAATCTGATCTTTTCTTTTTCTGAATATGATTTCTTGGTCGGTACGCAGGCATCCAACCGAGCATCAACTACTTCTCTCCATTCTTTTAAGGCGAGATCGGAGTGCATATCTTGTTCAGGCTTGTAGAAGTTATATCCTCCGAGTAAAACAGGAGATGTATATTCTTTTTGAGATTCAAACGTTGACTTACTTCCGTGGTCTTTGAGGAGTTGATGTGCTTTCTGAAATCTATCTTCGTACAGCATGTTCTACCTCCACGCCTGCTTACTCCGAACATCAAGCATCTTATCGACCCACCGTAACGAATACCCACGCTTAATCGCTATCCGCTCCAAGTCCTCCCGAGTCCTGGCTTTTCCTATCTCGCGTTTCTGAGCCTTACGTTCGAGGTCCTTAATCTGCAACAGCTCACCCTTGGTCTGTTCAATCGGTGCTTGCGCCTGCACTGGATACTGGTGACCGCAGTTCGGGCACTGAGGCCTGGGTATATGAGCAAAGTAACACTTAGGACACTGCCTTACTGATATCTCGTTAGGCTCACGTTTTTTTACCTTCCCCTCGAGTGACCACTCTCGATCCTCGTCTGGTAAACCGTGCCTATAGACGTTTCCCACGTGGTCAATGATAATCGCTCGTTTATCCGGATTCTCTGGATCTGCCCTCATTGCCCTCATGGCCTGCTGAATAAATAATGTTGTGGACTGAGTGGGCCTTAATAAAATAACTGCCTCCATGTTCGGAACATCGAATCCCTCGCTCACCAGATCCACGTTTGTTAGTATTTTAATAACACCTGTCCTGAACTGTTCAATGGCCGTTTTCCGAATCGCGTCTGGAGTTTTCCCATCGATATAAGCGGCTGGAATCCCCTGCTCATTAAACTCCTTGGCGACGTGTTCGGCGTGTTCGCATGATGCGCAATAACAGATTGCTCTCTTCCCATCCGCTAACTTTCGATAGGTCTTAATCACATCCCCAATGATTTCCGACTTATCCATCCTTAGCGCGACTTCGGACGTTTGGTAATCTCCGTACTTAACCTTGATATCCGTGAAATCAGCGACAACCGGCGGGGAAAAATAGTCGAAGGGTGATAAATTTCCCATTTCGATAAGTTCCTTAACGCTCGGCCCCAGTGCTAATGCTTGGAATATTACCCCTAGTCCATCGCCGGATAAACGAGCCGGCGTAGCCGTGAACCCGATGACCAACGATGTGGGGAATTGTTCGATAACCTTACGCCACGTGTTCGCTACGGCGTGTTGGCATTCGTCTAGGATAATTAGGTCTGGCGGTTTCTCGAACTGACTTACCCGTCGAGCTAACGTGTAAACGCTCGCCACGTGCATATCGCACGAATTTATGTTCTTGGAATTTAGAATTTCATGAGGAATATAAAACTGGTCTAGCGTTCTCGATGTCTGTTCGATGAGCTCTTGACGATGCACTACTATAAGTACTTTCTGGTTTCTAGATCGTGTCTGAGCTGTCATCCACGAGAACAAAACTGTCTTTCCGGCTCCGCAGG
>CAYGHY010000450.1:0-2133 GCA_964349435.1 uncultured Oscillospiraceae bacterium | reverse complement strand
GCTCTATAGCTGGGGCGCCGATTTCAGAGACAATTTCGCCCGCCCGAGCAAATGGGGCGAAGGACAACAAGGCGGGGACGAGGTCTTCTGGCCGGTCCCATAGTATCGTAAGATAGCGACAAAATACTTGCAAAAAGCCGCTTTTGCCGGTATAGTGTCAACGGCTGCCGTGGGATCACTCATAAAACAAATGGCTACCGTCAGGGGACAGTTTCAGCAGTACGAAATTGCCTTGTCGACCATGTTGCAAAGCGAGGAAAAGGCAGCAACATTGATGGGTGAACTGTTGGAGTTGGCTGCCAAAACACCGTTTGACCTTCAGGGAGTCGTTGAGGGGGCCAAACAGTTGATGGCTTATGGCACTTCTGCCGAAGACATGATTGAAACCCTTACCATGTTAGGGGATGTGGCTGCTGGTTTGTCAATTCCCCTGGGGGATCTTGTGTACCTGTATGGCACAACCATGACCCAGGGACGTGTCTTTACAATGGATATGCGTCAATTCATGGCACGAGGTATTCCGATGGCTGAGGAACTTGCCAAACAATTCGGAGTTACTAAAGAGGCAGTTTCTGGTCTTGTTACGGAAGGAAAGGTCGGTGCTGATGCGATCACAAAAGCTTTTCAATCGATGACCTCTGAGGGTGGAAAATTTGAAAACCTGATGGTGCGTCAAAGTGCATCAATTACAGGTCAGATTTCGAACTTGCAGGACAGCATCCAGACTATGTTCAACGATCTCGGTAAGATGAACGAGGGTATTATCTACGATGCAATCAAAGGTGCTGCATGGTTGGTTGAACATTACGAAGAAATTGGCAAGGCAGTCATTGAGTTGATAGCTATATACGGATCCTACAAAGCTGCTCTTATAGCTGTTACGGCATCTCACAAGGCATATATTCTTATTATGCAGCAGGCTCAGGTCGAAATGGCGTTGGCACAGGCCCAGGGGATCGCCCTTTCTGCTGCTCAGGCGAAGATGGCTGCCACAACGAAATTGCTCTCTGGAGCGATGTCCAATCTTAATAAGGTCATTAAGGCAAATCCCTACGCTCTTATAGCTGCCGCAGTTGTTGGTTTGGGTTATGGGATATACAAACTATCCACAAGGCAGACAGAACTTGAAAAAGCATTAAAAAGCGCAAATAAGGAGGCGGCTGAACAAAAGTCGGAGTTGATCGCATTACAAACGATACTTGAAGATTCAAACGTGGCTTATGAGGAACGTAAAAAAGCACTGGATAAAATCCAGGAGATTGTTCCAGCATACCATGCAAGCCTGACAAACGAAGGTGTGTTAATCAATAACAACAAAGAAGCCCTTGATGATTATGTGGCCTCCCTGGAAACGACTATTGAACTTGAAACCCTACAGACAAAGTTACGTGATGCGATACAGAAGAAACTGGCATTGGAAAGTGGTGAAGGGAATATCTGGACAAAAATAAACAGGATAACAGGCGGTAAAAAGGCACAACAGGAAACCATTAGTCTTTTTATTAAGGCTTACGAAGATGAAATTGAAGAAATCACTAAAAGAATTGCCGAATTATCTCAGAAGAAGATCGGAAAAACCGGTACTGGAAAAACCGGAAAAAAGGTATTAGAAGAATCAAAGGAAGATCTTGAGAAATACAACAAATGGCTAATTGATTCCACAAGGAAAGCAAACGATGAAATAATTGATCTTGAGATCGAGTATCAGCGTGAGCAGATAGAGGCCATGCAAGATGGAGTGGCTAAAAGAAAGGCTTTGTTTGAATTGGGAACTAAAGAGAATTTGATTGCCATACAACGATTCGTAAGAGATGCTTTAGATGAACAGGCAGAGCTGCTAAAGGGACAGGATTTCACTCTTGATTACGGTCATATTGAGCAAGGCGTTGATGGTCTTTGGGCGTTTAAGATTGCTGAAAGTGCCTTACAACTAACACCGGCACAAAAGGCTTTGTTACAGACGAAGATGGACCTTCTGAATCAGATGATCATTGATTCTTGGATAAAATCTGATGTGGATACTGGATTGCAAATGGCAGATGATCTTCTTGAAAGCATTGATAAGAAATTGAAAGAAGGTCTGTCTAAAGGTGGCTTTGATTCCCTAAAGGAGCAAGCATCGTTAATCTTCGC
>CAYGHY010000449.1:0-2134 GCA_964349435.1 uncultured Oscillospiraceae bacterium | reverse complement strand
GTAATAAACCGAACAGGAGGGTGCCCAGCATTATTTTTGATGCAGACAAGGAGCAAATACAAAGATTTTTAGATGGTCTGGTACTCGCTGACGGAAACATACATAAAGAAAATGGGCACGTGGTAATTTATGTGGGACTGTCAGAAGACTTTGCGGGAGATGTACAAAGATTGTACTTACAGGCAGGATTATGTGCTAATGTGCGGAAAATAAAACCTACGGAACGCGGAAGTATTAACGGAGTTGCCACTAAAACAGATAAAGAAACATTTGTTGTGTCTGTTCACGGAGAAAGGAAAAAAATTCATCATTTCCTCAGAAAATGTGCAAAATCCTATGGTTCTAGGGTAAAGTATGAAGGTAGAGTTTATTGTGTCACTGTTCCGTACCACAGGTTGTATGTTAGGAGAAACGGTAAAGCGTGTTGGTGTGGGAATTCTCATGAGGCTGTTCGCCATAGGATTTGCAGTTTCGCCCAGGAATCCACAAGGTACGTGCGCTACAACGAAAACGTGCCTTATATCCTTCCCGCTTGGTCGTCGGCTTCCCACTTACTTGAAAGTCCGAACGTAAAGAAGAATCAGCTTTTTCTTCGCTCATGTCTGTCTGCTTCCAACATTTATCAAGAAATGCTGGGCAATAATTATTCTCCGCAGGAAGCCAGGGGTGCGTTGAATAATAACCTGGCCACTTATCTCAACATGAAAACAAACCTCAGAGAATGGTTGCATATCTTTGGCCTTCGTTGCGATAAAGCAGCACACCCTGATATGCGTGTAATCATGTGTGGTCTTGTTAGTTACCTTTTCGCAAATAATGATCTTTTGCAAGGGATAATAAGGTCTCACTTCCCCATGCTTTTGAGTAATATTGACTGGTTCCGAAAAACGTATTCAGTAGACCGTGTAGACGGTGTCCACTATGTAGTTCCTTACGTAGATTCTGCTACTGACTATGATATGGGAAATGCCTGGGCAGATAAATGAATCTTCGCCAAATCATACAGCAGCACGAAAGGGCGGTTAACAAGCCGCCCTTTGGCTATCCAGTAGCTTTAATATCAAACCTAATAAACAAGGTATTGTCCGCAGAGAAAGAAAAGAGTAAGTGGAAAGCTTTGGCACAACGGCGAGGAGAGCTTCTGAATAAGATCCATGAGCTTTCTACTTTAACAAAACTTTCGGAAGAGGAGATTTTAAATGGATTTAGAAATTCTGAGACAGTACCAGATCACGGCACATCGGACAGCAATTTACCCCAGGAGAAAAGATCCAGCAGTAATGTCTGATACTGGTGGCGTCATTTACACTGTTCTTGGTCTGTGTGGAGAATGCGGAGAATACCACCAAACTTTCAATGAGTACCATATACAAGAAAGTAATGACAAGGGCCCTCTTGTTAAAGAAGCCGGAGATGTTTGTTGGTATCTTGTAGAACTCCTTGCAGAATTAGATATACCTGTCGATGTTCTAATAAATTCCGAAGCTTACAAATCAGGCAAGCCCTTCAAAAATGTTATGTTCTATTCTTGTAATTGCGCCGAACTCATAAAGAAGTGCATACGGGACAACGGAAGAATCACTTCCGACGCTTTGGCGAAGATCATTGCCAATCTTCAATTCCTTTGGGCGAGTTTGAATTTTGATATGAATACCATGGGACTATCTATGGAAAAAATTATGGAAGAAAACAATCGAAAACTTCTTTCTCGTTTGGAAAGAGGCAAACTTAACGGAAGTGGAGGGGATCGTTAATGTCGAAAATTGCAAGATACTTGCCCGTGCTTAAAAAGAAAAAAATCGGAGAAGGATATCGTGCATCAGTACATAAAGACCCTTACGGAAGATACGTCTTGTTTGAAGAACACGTAAAACGAAACGCCAGCCTTAGAGCAGAACTTGTTGGTGAAGAAAAATTACGAAAAAGGATCAGAGAACTAGAAACAGAAAACAATAAACTTCGATCTTACATGAACGCATAAGGAAGGCCCCGTTGGGGGCCTTTTCTTTTCTGCACGCGAAGTTAGTTGGGGCCAATAAAGTTCGGTTAAGCAGTGAAAGAATTGATTTGCGGGCTATCAGAATGTCGAAATGAAATCTGTAAGAAGCTCAACACGATTCAGCCAGCCTTCTTT
>CAYGHY010000448.1:0-2136 GCA_964349435.1 uncultured Oscillospiraceae bacterium | reverse complement strand
CCATTACACTTATACTTTCAGGAGTACTTATTATTGGTTGTGTCCTAGTCGGATGTAACTTAAAAGTAAATTGCAACTCAAAAGTAAATGCTGAGTCGGTTCGGTCTGGGGGAATTTTTACGATCGATGATCTTACGCTTCTTGAAAGAACGTATGTCGACGCAGACAGTGACGGCAACAGCGAAAGTGTTGAATTATATACCTCGGCCCAAATCGCGCCCGATGGTCAGATGGGATGGGATACTGGTCATCAATGGATTCTGCTTGTCAGAAAGGGTGAAGGAGTCTTCCAGCTTTTTAATGATTGGGTGCAATACGGGGAATTACAATTTTGGGTAGCTAGCTTTAACAAAGATAAAATTAGGAATCCTGAGAGCACGGATTTGGAGAGAAAAATATATGTGACGGTCTCTACCGACGTTGGTTTGAAATTATTGGTTTTCTATTGGGATGAACAAAGCATTTGTTATAAAAAAGAAGTTGTTTTTGATCTCCCGGATCAATGGAGTATGAGACATTCCAATAAGTACACTATCCCCGATCCTGCTAAAATTGAATCGGAGGAAAACGCTAAAAACCCTCATTGATTATAGTCCCTTCGTCCTCAAATCCGAACAAAAAAAGTCATAATATTTTGACATATATCCAGACTGCCGTGTTTTGCCAATACATGTAGATCCTCATCATAATTGGCTATTCTTGCTGTTCTTCCGCATTTTGGGCAGTTTTTTTTACACTGTCTTCTTCTGTAGCCTCTTTCATAGCTTCTTCGCTTGTTTCTTTTAGTGCTCTTTTAAACTTTGCCATTGCGTTGTCCATTGCTGTCTCAAATTTGTATAACTTCCCCTGCTTTTTTAGTTCCAATATTTCTTCTCTGAGTTCCCTCAAAATTTTCCTTTCAATTTCATCTTGATCTTTTTTTTCTTTTGTACTCATGCATCAAAACCTCTTCATAGGTATAGTTCTAATAATATAATACCTTTTCGGCTTTTGTTCGTCCAATAAAATTTCATATTATTCCATATATGTTACAAATTATTTAATCGCACCCGGGTCCGTATGATTCCCTGTGTGCTAATTAAATATAGCAAATAGCAAAAAATTATTTCTCGTCCCTTTGTTTAAGCCAAAGCAATTGTGATCGACCTGACACCGCTTTCGGGAGTGATCACCACACCCTGCTCACAGACCGTCAACTTGGCTCCGACTGCCTCCCTTGCACTGTCCGTTCCTCTCAACACCGCCTTCCATTGCCTGTCAGCGGCTGAACCATCCAGACGGATTACATTGCCTTTCCTCACAGCAGTAAAGGTCAGCTCCTCAACACCTGATGTACTATACAAAATCGTCGATGCGGCAGCTCCATCCTTGAGCTCAAATATGTGAAGCTCTGCGCCTGACAAATAATCGTAGTCTGGTCTGTCTTCAACACTTCCCACGGCAATTACAGAATTCTGCCTCACCATCAGCGGAAGACTCATGTAGTCATGGTTTTCACTTCTCCAGCTGCCTCCCTCTACCTTTGTTCCATCCAGAAAATTGGTCCAGGTGCCGGCCGGAAGATAGTATTGCGCCTTGCCCTCATTATTGAAGATCGGCGCCACCATCAACGATGCGCCAAGCATGTATTGCCTGTCAAGCTGCCAGCAGGCCGGATCTTCCGGGAATTCCAGAACCATTGCTCGCATTGTCGGAGTACCCTTTAATACAGCTTCGCACGCTGCAGAAAATATGTATGGCATTAGTCTGCATTTCAGTTTAGTGAAAAATCTCAGCACATCAACAGCCTCCTCATCAAACAGCCATGGCACTCTGTAAGACTCATTGCCATGCAGACGGCTGTGAGAAGATAGCAGACCAAAAGCTGTCCAGCGCTTGTAAATGTCCGGCGGTGCCGTTCTTTCAAAGCCGCTTATGTCATGGCTCCAGAAGCCAAAGCCTGAGGAACTCAGAGATAAGCCCCCACGGAGGCTCTCAGCCATCGATTCATAATTGGCAGAGCAATCGCCGCCCCAATGTACTGGAAATTTCTGACCACCAACCGTTGCAGAACGTGCGTAGAGCATTGCCTCGTTTACTCCCCGGTTTTCCTCAAGCACCTCAAAAACCGCCCTGTTGTACAAAAATGTATAATAG
>CAYGHY010000447.1:0-2139 GCA_964349435.1 uncultured Oscillospiraceae bacterium | reverse complement strand
TCATTGCGTAGCATGTGCGTCACCTTTCGGTAGCCTACACGCCCGTAATTGGTCGCCTTTTCAATGATTTCTGCGCGTACTTCATCCTCATCCGGCAAGTGCACGGGCTCATATCGATAGGCAGTTCGGTTTACTTTCAACACCCGGCAAGCCCGTCGTTCAGTCACTTGATGTGTTTCAACCACAAACGATACGGCTGCCCTTTGCTTCACCGGGCTTAGAAGTTTTTTGAGTTCACATCCCGTAAAATGGCATTGTCCAAGCTCAGGTCTGCTACCAGCTTCTTCAGCCGTCCATTCTCTTTTTCAAGTTCCTTCATTCGCTTGGCGTCTGCCGTATTCATGCCGCCGTATTCCTTCCGCCAGCGATAGTAGGTCTGCTCTGTAATCCCAGCTTGCCTTGCCGCTTCTGCAATGGTATTCCCCTTGTTGCAAAGCAGTTCAACCTCCCGAAGTTTGACAATGATCTGTTCCACCGTGTACTTCTTTTGCGCCATTTCTTCCAGCTCCTTTGTTTTGTTGATTATATCTCAACTAACTCTGAAACTGGCACAAGGATCGGGGGGCAGGTCACCGTCCTAAATCGCTTTTTACATACAGATATAAAGGAAATCCGCATATTTTCCAGGGACGAAAAAAAGCAAGACGATATGCGCCATGACTATCAGGCGGCGTTTCCCGGGCTGTCGGACAAGCTAAAGTTTTTCATCGGCGATGTGCGTGACTTGGCATCGGTCAAGAACGCTATGCACGGTGTTGATTACATATTCCACGCTGCAGCGCTCAAACAGGTGCCGTCCTGCGAGTTCTTTCCGATGGAAGCCGTCAAGACGAATGTTATCGGCACAGACAATGTGCTGACTGCTGCTATTGACGAAGGTGTAAAGACTGTTATCTGCCTTTCAACCGACAAGGCTGCTTATCCTGTTAACGCAATGGGGACAAGCAAGGCGATGATGGAAAAGGTCATTGTGGCTAAGTCACGCACCGTTTCACCTGACAAGACGAAAATCTGTTGCACACGTTACGGCAACGTTATGTGCAGCCGCGGCAGCGTTATTCCACTTTGGATTGAACAGATAAAAGCGGGAAAACCAATCACTATAACCGAACCAAGTATGACACGCTTTATAATGTCACTTGATGAGGCGGTTGACCTTGTCTTATTTGCCTTCGAAAATGGGACAAGCGGTGATATACTGGTTCAAAAAGCGCCTTCTTGCACAATTGGAGTTTTGGCGCAAGCGGTGAAAGAGCTTTTTCCCTCTGAAGATGAGATTAAGGTAATCGGTATTCGCCATGGTGAGAAGATATATGAAACACTTCTTACTAACGAAGAATGCGCAGGTGCGATTGACCTTGGTAGCTTCTATCGTGTGCCATGTGACAAGCGCGACCTCAATTACGATAAGTATTTTAACGATGGAGATACGAAGCGCAACACCTTGACCGAGTTCAACTCCAACAACACAGAGCTTCTTAATGTAGAACAGGTAAAAGCAAAGCTAGTGACTTTACAGTACATAAGAGATGAAATTGCGGTTTGGGAGAATAAGTGATGAACATACTTATAACCGGAGCTAAAGGATTTGTCGGAAAGAATCTCTGCGCTACATTAGTGTCCCCTGAACAAGCAAAAACCCCAGCATTCACAACACTTCTCAGCGGTTTTCTGGTATAATTGGTGCAAGGAAAACCTTGAAAAACAAGCAAAACCCTTGCACCTGACCAGGAGTGAAAACATCATGTACGAGCGAAAAGCACACCAGACGACCTTCTTCGAGGATGCGACGCTATTTGGCGGCGTTAGGCTGAATCCTGAGAACAGATGGGTTCGTATGTCCCGGCTGATTCCGTGGGCAGTCTTTGAAACGCAGTATGCGGCCTTTTTCACCAATCCCCGGGAAGGCAAGCCTGCCAAGTCCGCACGGATGGCGATTGGCGCACTGATTATCAAAAAACGCTACGGTTTCTCGGACGAGGATACGGTGGAGGAGATTCGGGAGAATCCCTACCTGCAGTACTTCTTGGGTTTTGCAGAATACACCAATGCCCGGCCCTTTGACCCCAGCGTGATGACCTGGTTCCGGGAGCGCATCACCACAGAGATGCTGGCAGAGGTGAATGACTACATCATCGG
>CAYGHY010000446.1:0-2146 GCA_964349435.1 uncultured Oscillospiraceae bacterium | reverse complement strand
GTCTTTCCTGTATGTCAATAGTCCGATCTGCTTGAAGCTCTGCTCTGTCCGAACGTGATTTAGCATCAGCAAAAGAAGAAATAACCGCCCTGTCCGGCGATCTTAAGGAAATCCATTTAGGGCTTTGTGGTAAATCATCTTTAGTCGCCTCATCCGCTCAACTCATGTCTGAACGTCGTGTGCAGTCCCTACCCCTGGTTATACCTTTCTGTAATCCCTTGAAACAATTCATTCTTACCATAATTGAAAAGCTTCATCGCCGTAAACTCCTCGATAGGCAATATCTTGAACAGGACTGGGATACTCTACGTAAAAAACTCTCACGCGAACATTACCGGTTTTCTGTGAAAATCGCTATGGATTCAGTTCGCAAATATCCCGGTCTCTTTATCGGCATAGATGACCTGGACTCACTTACTCCAATCGGCCGCTCAATTATTCTTGAACTTACAAATTCTGGTGTAATCATTTGTGCTGCAGCCTCAAAACGTACCGTTACTCTAAAACGAGTTCTTTATCAGTTTCAAGAAATTGCAATTCCTCCACTTCATGACAATACCATACGGAAGATAACAGAAGCGTTCATAAATGAACGAGGCATCCTGGTTGAGGATCGTAAACACTTTGTGGAAAACATAGTCTGGAAAGCCGCGGGTAATGCTCTCGCTCTAAATAATCTCCTCCGTTATTTTGAGAATGAACCACATATCCGTATAGAAGATGTTCGCAAAGTATCTCAAGGAGCAGGACGAAAAGAAACCTCTCTTGAATGGCTCATTTATACACTATTTGCTTTTATTATTCTGTTGCGTTTCGTAAGTCGTGCAACCATGAATAAACAACTGTACATAATAACCAGTGCTATAGTTGCTGTATTTATTGTACTGCGCTATCTGATGGCTAAAGGCAACCGGAGCGATTCATGACTGCACCAACTCATATTGTCGGCGGTATCAGCACAATGGCATTTTTCGCACTATTAATTCCTATATATCGCCTGAACCTGTCCCACCTTTTAATAGGTGCATTCTTTTCCATACTTCCCGATATCGATAACCCGCGGGCATTCATCGGTCGTATATTTTATTTCATCTCCAGTCCAATAGACCGTAAATACGGGCATCGCACTATTACACATAGCTTTTTACTACTCTTCCTTATTGGGCTTACTTCTCATCTGCTTTTCTACATTTTCTCAAGATCTCTAACTGCATTTTTACCATTTACGGTTACAATCATGCTTGCATATTTCTCACACATATTCTTTGATTCAATGACCAAACAAGGGGTCTTAATCTATTATCCTGCTCGTCTCTGGGGTGTATTTCCCGCTCGTGCATCTTGGCGGATCCGTACCGGTAGCAAAGCTGAACTTCTATTTTTCTTCCTTTTTACCTTAACTTCTTTAGTTTTTTTACCACTGGGTCAGTCTGGTATGGTTCAAACCTTCAACCGTGTTTTTCAAGCGGGCACAGTCGGGGTACGACTTAAAGAATTTGAAGCTAAAAAAGAAAAAGCTGCTCTTGGTTTTACATCGGAGCAGATCGATTCACTTCTTAAGATTGGCGCAATTGATCCCAAACAAGCCGGCGAACTTAAAAGCAAGCTAACAGAAATAGACATTCAAATGGAAAAATTTAAACAGGACCAGGGTATTAGATGAAAAACATCTTAAATGGTGGTGCTATTTTCATTCTAGTTACTCTCTGCTGTTCAAACCTCGAAAACCCTTTTGATATAAATAGCCCTAATTATGTTCCGGAAACTGCACTTAAACGTCTTCTTAACACCTATGATTCTCTTCTCATCGATACCATCATCCATTTTGACACGGTTATTCATATTGATACTCTGATTAAAGATAGTCTTATCACCGTTTTCAAAACTCATTTTGACACATCCGTTTTCTATGATACTGTCGCAGTTTTGGATACAACCGTTTATATCGATACCGTCACGACTATCGATACAACTACCTATATTGATACGATCACAATCATCGACACAACAAATTATATCGATACAATCACTGTTATCGATACAACTACCTATACTGATACAATTCAATACCTTGATACAGTCATTTACCATGATACGTTGGTTCATCGTGTGGCTGTCATCGATACCGTTAAATTTTACCGTACAC
>CAYGHY010000445.1:0-2146 GCA_964349435.1 uncultured Oscillospiraceae bacterium | reverse complement strand
ACACAATGCCGATGGCGCCTGTGGCGCTGGTGTTGTCCAGCTGCCCTACAAAATAGGTGTCCGCCATGCTGTAAACCGAAGTCACAAGCATGGAGATGATGGTGGGGACTGCCATCCGGATGATGAGTCCCTTTACGGGAGCCTGGGTCATTTTTATGAATTTTTCTTCCTGTGTCGTGTTATTCCTCATTCTGCTGCCAACGCTTTCCTGCCTTTGATATTTAAATCGTTTGCTTATATGGTCCAGTATAGATAAAAATCACAATTTTCACAAACAGCACAAAGGATACGGCATAAAGTGAAAGGGATATTCCTGATGCATGCAAAGGACAGAGGTTCTCTGACGGAGATTGGCATTGCCTTGCCGCCTGCCTGCTTTGCCCCGGGATGCCCGGCAGGAACAGCGGCAGACGGAAAACCGTCCCCTTGCCTACTGGGTTGTCAACAACGAAGGCGACAAGTTCCTGCAGATTCAGGATAGTGTGGCTCGTCCGGAAATGTGGCCGTTTCAAAGCAGGGGAAAGGGGTATTTTATATGTTATAATGTTGAAGTAAAACATTATTGTTTCACTTGTTGCCTGTTTGCCAGCAAAATGACAGTATCCATAATCATTCTCTGAATTGATTGGGGGAAAATGTGGAAAAACACAGCAGAAAAGGAAAACTGGCCAAAAATCTGTTCCTTGAAGTAAAGAGCAATAAGGCAGCCAGCGGGTGGCAATACAACCGCAACCTGCTTGAAACGATCATCGACTCGCTCATAACAATTGGACCGGATGGTTTGATAACAGATGTCAATCATGAAACCGAGAAAGCAACGGGACTTATTCGGGAAATGATAATCGGCACGGATTTTTCACAATACTTTACTGAGCCGGAGAAGGCTCGTGTTGGATATAAGCAAGTTTTTGATGTTGGCAGGGTCAGTGATTATGAACTTTGTCTCAAACATATCAATGGATCATCCGTTCCTGTTTCATGTAATTCGGCCGTGTATAAAAACAATGAAGGTCAAGTAATCGGAGAGCTTGCTGCTGCAAGGGACATTTCTGCAATAAAAAAGCATGAAGACGGTCTGATTGCTTCAATCATGAATCTTGAATTGGTCGTTCAAAAAAGAACGGCAGAATTGATCAATGCAAATTTAGAGCTTGCCCATCAAAATGACGAAATGGATAAAAGAGCAGCAGAGTTGGTCCTGGCAAATAATGAGCTTGTTTTTCAAACCGGTGAGAAAGCTCACAGGGCTGCGGAACTGGTGATAGCTGACAAAGAGCTGGCTTTTCAAAGCAGAGAAAAGGCTGACAGAGCAGCAGAATTGGTGATTGCCGTTAAGGAGCTGGCTTTTCAAACCAGAGAAAAGGCAGACAGAGCAGCAGAACTGGTGATTGCCGTTAAGGAGTTGGCTTTTCAAACCAGCGAAAAGGCTGATATAGCAGCAGAGCTGATGATTGCCAATAGAGAACTTATGCATCAGAAAGCAATACAAAAGGAAATGGAGTTCATAAGTTACCACGATCTGTTGACTGGACTCTACAACCGAAGGTTTTATGAAGAAGAATTAATGAGGCTTGATACCAATAGAAACCTTCCCATCACCCTTGTTATGGGAGATGTAAACGGGCTGAAGCATATCAACGACTCCTTTGGGCATAAAATGGGAGACGAGCTTCTGAAGAAAGTTGCAGAAGTGATAAAGGGGGGATGCCGAACAGATGACATCATTGCCAGAATAGGAGGAGATGAGTTTGTCATGCTATTGCCGAAAACAAGTACTATGGATGCGGAGCAGATTGTTGAGCGCATCAATGATTCAATATTAAGGGAGAAAGTGTGTGGCATTGATATCTCTGTTTCCTTTGGTTATAAAACCAAGACTGAGGGCGAAGAAGAGATGGCGGATATATTTATGAAAGCCGAAAATCATATGTACAGCAATAAACGTTCGGCAAACAGTTGCTGTCATGACGGAGCAGATACCCGGAATTTTGGAGAGATGCTATAATAAACTTTAACCCGAGTTCCGCAGCAAAATTGCGATTTCGGCATACATTGAGAAACGCGATCCAGTGTTTTCAATAGGTTTGAGGCACTGACATAGGTAAAAAACGAAAAACACATAGGCATGCGATTAGTATAAAATACT
>CAYGHY010000444.1:0-2147 GCA_964349435.1 uncultured Oscillospiraceae bacterium | reverse complement strand
AAAGAGTACCATGGAGATGCTGATTACCTTGTCTGGCAGCAGTCAATCGACAGTATCAAACTGGAGCTCGAGACACTACGCAATGAAATATTTACCGGCTCATCAACTCCTGATCTGGGATTTGAGAACATGAAAGGAATCGGGGCACTGTCAGGCACCGCAATCGAGTTGATGTTCATCGAGGCATTCATCAAAGCTGCTGAAGGAATGGAGATATTCGGGCCTGTTGTTCAGCGATCTGTTTCAGTAGTTCGTGCGATGATATCGAATATCACCAATACGAAGTTCAAGGAACCGCTCAAAAAGGCAAGACCGAAAGTGACATTTGGCACCGTTCTCCCGGATGACCTGAAAGAGATGGTTGACGTATTGTATTTGGCCAATGGCGGAAAAGCGATCAATTCACAGCGCACGATCGTAGCCCGTTCGCCGCTGACGAAGAATGTTGACGAAGAGATTGCCCAGCTGGAGGCAGAAGCAAAGGCGGACAGTGATCGTTTCAAAGTTGAAGGAATGACGCTCTGAAATGAAAACACTCAGTATAACATATCAGGATAAAAAACACCTCCAGCGCGTTCTGGCACAGGAGCAGCAGGTGAATGCGCTGTTTAACCACTTCATACGTCTACTGTCGCCTGAGATGCGGAAATGGAAGGATGCCGGTAAATCTGGGAGTGTGTGGATCCGCAATTCAGCGGTAGAGAATAGAATTGACCGGTACTTGAACGAATTTCAGAAATCACTCGAGAAGATGATTACTGAGAACCAGAAGGAGGCTTGGGTGGATGCCGTCACGAAGAATGACGTGATCGTGGAGCAGTACATCAAGGATATGGCCCTTTCATCTACTGTCAAGAGAGGATTATTCAAACGAAACCTTGATGGACTTACAGCGCTCCAAAAGCGTGTCGATAATGGGATGAACCTATCTCAGCGTATATGGAGCATCACTGAACAGACAAAAGGCCATGTAGAATTCTTTCTTGAAAGTGGAATAGCTCAAGGCCGGTCAGCCGAAGCAATTGGGCGCGATTTCCGGCATCTTCTTGACAATCCCGACAAGAGGTTCAGGCGCGTACGAAACGATCAAGGGAAGCTGATGCTATCTCAGCCAATGAAGGATTATCACCCTGGCCGGGGAGTGTATCGGTCCTCCCGCATGAATGCGCTTCGTGTGGCCAGCACCGAAACGAATATGGGGTACCGTATGAGCGATGCAGAAAGGTGGAAGCAGCTTGATTTTATCCTGGGTTACGAGGTCCGCAGGTCCGCCAATGCTCATCCATGTCCTATCTGTGATTCTCTTAAAGGAAAGTACCCGAAGGATTTCATTTTCCCTGGGTGGCACCCATTCTGCATTTGTTATGCTGTTCCGGTTGTGATGGAGCATGATGATTTTGCCGATTTCTTACTGCATGACGACATCCCAAGAAGAAAAACAATAACCGATATCCCCCAGCGTTCGCGCTCATGGATATCTGAATACATGCAGAAAGCCGGCAAGCCACCGATATTCGTTAAGCAAAATGCTTCTTGGTTCAAAGATCGCGATACATAAAATCAATCGCGATCTTTTTGTTTATCTGTTGCCTCCGACTTATTGAAGCCTGATCTTTACCATATGAAAATTAAACATCAAACAATTAAATGTATGAAAACAGAAGAAAGGTTAAGAGAAGAATTAAAGAGAAATGGCCATGTATACACCGGCACAGACGAGTCGCTTCTTGAGTATTATGAAGAATTGGAATATAATGATGAAGATGCAGTGGAGCACTTCGTTCAAGATGCAATCGATTATCTAAACATTGGCTACCCGAATGATAAAGGGCAATTGGGTGAAAGCGACGAATCCTTTTTTAGCAACTTACATAAAATTTGACCATTATGACAGTAGAAGAATTGTTTTATTTCCTTGAGGAGAATTTGGATAACGGTACGATCGACCTAGAGACACAGGTTATGTTTGCGAGTCAACCGCATTACCCGCTTGTGTCGTCGATTGATGATATACAATTCGTCGACGGGGTTGTCTACCTGGCGGAAGATCACAAAGAGGACTACCTGCCGGAAGAAGTGAGAGAGGCACTAAATTGGTAATAATTCAGGCTTAGTTTTTTTGCGCACGTTTTTTGAGAAATAGCCAT
>CAYGHY010000443.1:0-2150 GCA_964349435.1 uncultured Oscillospiraceae bacterium | reverse complement strand
TTTTTATTCCAAAAAAAGTATCATATCCATACGGAGAAAGCTTATGATACAAATCATGCTTATTCTTATCATAAATAAGATGGATTTTCCCAGGCGTAGGCATGGTAGGGTAATCCAGTGGAACTGGAAGTGTCTGGGGGCGTGTTGTAGATACATTTGCCATATTAATAAGTATTAGGCGATGCTGACATTGTTAACCCCATATCCTCCACGAAACTGTGTAGTTCTTGCCAGAGTTGCACTCATTAACTGCCCATCAATATAAACTCCAATTTTTCCTGCCATAAGATTGTCATTCAAATTCTTGATTGATTTAAGAATTTCCACTAAAGCGGTTGAATCCGAATCTTTTTGTTGCTGTTGTTCTATAGTTGGTTCTGTTTTTACTGTGGCTGTTGCAGTTGGGGTAGCAGTGGTACTTATAGCAGCGATTGAAGGAGCGACTATTGCTTTCTTTTCAAGAATCCCAATGTCTTTCAAAGCGCCAGTAGCACCACCCCGTATCTTGTTTGCAATAGTTTCTCCAAAAAATGGAATCTTCTCGACTATCCATGCAAGGAATCTTCTGAAAGGAGAAGTAAGAGCGTCATAAATTCCAGCCCCCGCTGCTACCAATCCTTTTATGATCATCCATCCCACCTGAGACGGAGAACTTCCTTTCCACCATTTCACTATCCAATTTAAAGCGTCTTTAAATGGTTTGATAAACACATCATATGCAGCATACCCTATAGCTTTTAATCCAGCCATCCAAGGTCCATCTGTACCAACAAACTCGCCGTATCTCTTAAACAAATGATACAAAAACGTAAATGCTGATATTATCCATCCAATAACTGGCACCGCCCCTAGAAAAGGCGTAATCATTGTAAATCTACTAAATAATGCAGTAAGACCAAGTATTTTAGAGAAGAATCCAAGTATCCTCGATGCGCCATTTCCTACCGTAATCATAAACTTACCTAATGCTGTTAATGACGTATAGATAGGTGAAAGTGACCGTGAAACCCCATGAAGCATCACAGAAATATATCTCAATGAGTTTCCAATACCAACTAACCCCGTTGTGAAAAACAGTATAGCTCTACTATTTTTAACAAGAAGTATACCGATTCTTAAAAGAACATGAAAGTCAGGATATAACACTACGGTTGCTTCCATCAGAAGTTGATTCCATTGCTGTTGCAATGCGGCAATACGCTCTTGGTTTGCCATTTGTTTCACGGAGAGTTCACGTTGAAGCCCCCGATCTTTTAATTCTGCCTCACGCATCCCGCTCAACCTATCATAAAGGGCAACTTCATCTTTCAGCCCTTCAATTCCTCTAGCCTCTTCAAGCTGTCTCTGAGCTTGTATCATTTTAAAAAGCTCATCGGCAGACCTTCCAGTCGCATTAGCAAATGCCTGCATTTGGAAATAATCAAGGTTCTCAAAGTTCACTCTCCTTGCCTCTGCAAGAATTGCTTTTGTAGAACCTACAATATCTCTACGATAAGCCAACTCACGAGCGAGTTGAAGATTGACCGCTTGACCAATGAGAACCGAAGCTTCCATCTCAGCCTGCACACTTTCGGTAAAATTCAGAAGATTAGCACTGGCATCAGCCATCTTATTGATAGTAGTTCCAAGTTTTCTGGCTTCAACCGCTGCTTTAACCAATTGTAATGGCATTCTGGAAACAAGTGCCAACGCATTCCCAGATAACTTAGCTACATCCTGCATTACCAAATGAAGTGGTATGCCAGCGGCGGCAGTAAGAGCATTTGCCATATGGGTCAGATGAAGTTGCGATTGAGCAGAAGTCTTACTCAAAGCAGAAACATTCCTCAAGAAAGCCGCAGACGTTTCTTCTGCCACTCCAAGCTGTGCTTTAAGAACGGCAGTGGTAGCAATAAGATCTTTTGAAACCTTCATTGTACCACCAAACTCATTTGCCAATGCCTTAGTGGCTTCAACTGCACCATCAATGCTTACACCAACACTTGCAAACTCGGTTGCTACGTTTTTTATGTCCGTAGACACTCTTTCGGCGTCCTTGCGGAGCATTCCCATGTAAATCCTAAATTTAGCAAGTCCTTCATCAACTTTTAAAAACATCAAAACAATTTCAGCAATTACACCTGCAATAGAAGACCAACCAATTGATATCC
>CAYGHY010000442.1:0-2150 GCA_964349435.1 uncultured Oscillospiraceae bacterium | reverse complement strand
GGAATATGTGTTTTCATTTCATATACTTATAGCACTTTCCCCAAGAAAAATCAACCTCAAATCTGCAATTTTCTTCAATTTTCAAAGAGCATCTTCAATGTTTTCGCGGCTTACAAGCCGCATTTTTCAGGATGGACTAATTAAGCTATAATTTGTTCTTTGACAACAAAATATTAGAGAAAAGGTCAAAAGTCGTTGCACTGCCTCAATGATATGATAGAGAAAATATCAGGGAGGAATGTAATGGCTTACCGATATGGCGACAGATACCAGATGAATCTAATGCCTCAGAGCATAGAAGAATATGTTTCGGAGGATAATCCTGTACGAGCCTACAACGCATTTGTTGAAGCTTTGGATTTCCGAATGCTTGGGATGGATATCAATCCAGACAAAGTCGGCAATTCCGAATACAATCCCCTAAGCATGTTCAAGCTGTTGGTTTACGGTTACTCCTATGGAGTAAAGAGTTCGAGGAAACTGGAGCGGGAATGTCACCATAATATGGCCTTTATCTGGCTGATGGGCGGCTTGAAGCCTGATCATAAAACGATAGCGGAGTTTCGTCGGCGAAATAAGCAAGCCTTAAAGAAGGTTTTGCGCCAAAGCGCCCGGATGTGTATCAAGCTGGGCTTGATCTCCGGTAATGTTCTCTTTGTTGACGGGACGAAGATACGAGCGAATGCCGGAAAAGACCGCACCCATGACCGGGCATACTATGTTGAACTGATGTCCAAGCTGGACAACCGCATAGAGCAGTTGCTGGTTGATTGTGAAACCAGCGATCTATCAGAAGAAGAAACCTCTTCCTATGTAGCCATGGACAAGGAACTGGCCAAAAGCAAGAACTTGAAAGAACGCATCAAAGAAGTTCTGGCCTCTTTTGATGAGGACGACAGGCAGTATGCGAATCAAACCGACCCAGATTGCCGTTTAATCAAGAGCATTCAGGGAAAGCATGCGAGTTATAACGTCCAGAGCGTGGTGGATGATCAGCATGGACTTATTGTCCATGCCCAAGCCGTTTCGGATGTCAACGACCGGCAACAGTTTGCCCGGCAGATTGATCAGGCCAATGACGTTTTGGGAAATCCTTGTAAGACAGCCTGCGCGGACGCGGGATATGCGGATACGGATGAATTGGAGAAGATTGACGGAAAAGATATAACGGTTATCGTTCCATCCCAACGGCAGGCCCAACATGAAGAAGAAGGTCCGTTCAGCAAGGCACACTTCACTTACAATAAAGAGCTGAACTGTTATTTTTGTCCGGCAGGTCATCCCCTGACTTATCGGGGCACAGAGAAGAAGAAAAATCATTTACTTTACCGGATAAAGAGCAAGAAGCTATGCCATGCCTGTCAGCATTATGGTCTATGTACACAGGCCAAGAACGGGAGATCAATTGCAAGATTGCACAATGAAGAGGTCAAGCTGAAACTGGAAGCACAGTATGAGGAAGAATCTTCACAGGAAATTTACAGACGACGTAAGACCAGAGCTGAACATCCTTTCGGGCATATGAAACGGAACTTAAAAACGGAGGCGTTTCTGTTGCGGAGAAAAGACGGTGTTCAAGCAGAGACCTCCCTTTTAGCGACATGTTTTAATATGGCCCGGATGATTACCATCTTGGGTGTTGGTAAGTTGATAGAAAAGCTCAATGGACTCAAACCGGTGACGGTTGGCTGTTGATGGTCATCAGCGCTACCAGTGCAAAGGCTTCATTGCCATAAAACAGAAGATGAATAAAAATCGAGCCTGATATTTTGCCGGGTTTCTTTTTTGACTCAATTTCTAATATTTTGTTGTCAAAGAACAGGTGAAGACTGTATCTTAAAAACAATTACGACACAGTCTCGAAGGCCGCGTCGAAGCGACAAAGACTACAATGGCCTATCTAAAATGAAACAATGATGGAAGCCTTTATGAAAGAAAATGAAATTAAATTCCCCCTGATACTCGAAATCAAAGGCAACAGCCTGGATGACGGGCCAGGCATACGGTCAGTCGTTTTCTTCAAAGGCTGCCCGCTTTCCTGCGTCTGGTGTCACAACCCGGAAAGCAAAAAAGCCGCCGAGGAAATTTCCTTTGACCCCAACATCTGCATCGACTGCGGCTCTTGCCGCGACGTGTGCCCTCACGATGCC
>CAYGHY010000441.1:0-2154 GCA_964349435.1 uncultured Oscillospiraceae bacterium | reverse complement strand
GTCTGTGAGCAGATGGGCAGGACGCCACCCTGGGCGCAGGGTTTGCTTCAACGCGCCGACGGCTACGTGACAGAGTTTTACAAGAAAGAATAGAGTCAATGCGGTGTTGATACCTTAGTTGCCGTTATAACCATTCACTCTTGTGCTTAAGCATATTTTCCAGTACTGCTCTCGATCTTTAATTCGTTCTGGGTCATATGATAGCCCAAAGTACTCAATAAGCGTATAGGTAAAATACTTCTCAAAGTACTCCGATCCCTTTTCTTTATAGAGCGCAATTAGCTTGCAATTGTCGCCATGCTTCGAGTCAAGATAACTGCCCCAACGTTGTGCAACCCCGTCTCCACCGGTGGCCGAACCAATATACAATCTCCCTGTATGTGTGTCAGTGAGACAGTAAATACCGGTTACCTTTTTTAGAGCTTCAAAGTACGTGGGCATTATCTTGCCACGGAAAACATCTGACAGTTTGCCGAATGGCAAATGCACGCGATCATATCCCTCGAATTGCTCACCATTGTATTGACATGGTAAAACTTCCTTGATTACACAATTATCCATTATGTTCTTCAAAATGAATACATATCGCGAATAGGTATTTCCCTTATTGTAGCGAATGATCAGTCTACCAAACAAAGGAACATAATAACTCAGAATTTTCACTATTGCTCTGCTGTTTGGTGGAACATCCAAAATCTCAGCTGCGGACACAAACAACCATTCATCACCTTTAATTTTGATAAAACTTAACACCTTTTGACCTGGCGAAAAGTTTCTTTTATTGGAGGAAAACCAACCCCAATAAGAGCAATCAGTAATGCCGCTCTCTCTTTCGTCTTGAGGGAGGGATACCCACTTGTCAATGTACTCAACACCACCCTTCCCTTCTGTCATATTCAATTCGATGCGGCTATTATCAATGTCCTCCTGGGGTAAATTCAAGATACTATTCAACAATAGCTCCATTTCGTACTCCTCCAAACTTAAATAGCCTTATGATTTCTGTAAAGCATTATATGAAAATGCACATAAATCAAAGACAATCATGATTTGAACCATCTTATCGAGCCGTCATCGTCCACTTCAGCAATCTCTATTCCCTTCAGCAGATGCCCGTTAATGCGGCAATAGTATTCTGCGAGTGATTCAGCCTTGTGAGAGAGAATGGATTTGCCTATGGCAATGATCTTCTTGGTCTTTGCTGGAAGATAACTCATGTAGAGTACTGCTTGATTTAAACCCATTAGCTTGGCGGACGGGACATTGCCCGTGTTTGTCCAGGTGTAGGATTTGCATTCAACAACAATTTCCCCGTCTGCCGAGACGCAATCAAAGCGATGTAGTTTAGGAGGATCTCCGATTGGAATTGGCTTTTCCAGCACAAAACTCTTATTGTAATATTCCTGAAAAAGAATACAGACTTGCTCTTGGAATTGCCTTCCAGCTATCGGGTTGTCGCTATTGCTCCTCATGTGTTATCACCATCAATCCCTATTCTGCATTTTCCCAGCAAGTTACATTGTATCATCATACTTACTTTTACTCAAACCTTGGATGGACTAATATCATCATTCGTCCGGGTTTTTTCGGCTTCTCAATCCCAGCCACTACTTATGGCAGCACCATAGGTCAAAGAACAGCCGATGAGCATGAGCCAGCACTCATCCGCGCTCAAACCCATCTGAACCATTCCGTAGTAGTAAAGCCGGGTAAAGGTTTCATCGTCCTTTACCCGACTTCCGCGTTTTTTGAGCCTTCCACCTCATCCTCCGTCAGCAGAAGCTCAGGTTTGTCCTTGTTCCTCAGGTTCGCGCGCCAGGATCGCCTGATTAGCTAAAAAGGTCTCCTTCTTGTGTCGCTATGGCCGGAAGAGGAAAGGCGAACGAGGCTATCATTACGTAAAACACACATACAGCAATACATGGCTCATTTTTCGACACGTATTTGGCTGCGTTCAAAGAACCCTCAACAAAGTTTTCAAGATTTCGTTCAAACCTGCTTTTCACCTCCATTGGGAAGTAGAGATGGACAAAAGCCCATCCGGAATGGAGGTTGACATGAACAGGGACAAGCAAAACCAGGAAGGCTACGACGACCCAACCGCCTATGAGGCCATCACCAACATCGAACAGGAGGAACGCGCGCTCCGGGCAT
>CAYGHY010000440.1:0-2154 GCA_964349435.1 uncultured Oscillospiraceae bacterium | reverse complement strand
GCCTTCGCTGCTGTGACGCTGTTGTTTTCAACTAGAGTGGTGATAAGGCTCTTGGTGCCGCCCTTTACGGAAGCCTTCAGAGCTTCGACTGTGCCTATGCAAAGGTCGTTAACTGTGAATGCTTCGTTGTCAACGAGCTTTGAAAGACCCTTGGATACTGCAAAAGACAACACGTTTTTCCAGGTGAAGTCTGCTCTTGCATCGGTTCCGTAAGTGAAGCCGAGGGCTACCAGCAGAACCTTGTAATACTCTTTTGCAGTCATCTTGACCAGTGGAGCAAACTTATTATCGCCTATTCCGCCGAAGCCAAGATCGGGATTGGCTTTCAGGTACGCCAGAATCGCCTGATTGGTGTCGCTCAATGCATCAACATCGGCAAAATTATCGGTGCCGATAAATGCCTTTGCTGCAGCTTCCAGACCCTTAAGCCTCAGGAACATAATAGCTCCCTGGAGTCTGTCCGGCTGTGTTGCCAGGTACTCAGCCGTAACACCGCTGCCAGAGCCTAGAATAATGCCTAAATCTGCACTAATCTGAGCATCTGTCTTGGTCTGGGCTAATGCAGAAACCGTAAATGTTGTGAGTACGCAAACAGCTACGATGACTGCAAGTAACTTTTTGAGATTTCTCATATTCTCAAATCCTCCTCGTAAATTTTTGGGAAAGACCTAAATTTCAAGCCGGGCTACGCCTCTCCCGTTTAATATAGCCCAACTCGTTTTACAACTCTCATCAGTAAGGGCAAAATACACCCCTCTGAATTCAAGTTGATTATATCACCGGCATTTTTACCAGTCAACATATCCAAGCCAAGTGTAAAGAAATTGTAACAGATTTGCAATAAAGCAATTCTGCGCTTTTCAGACACTTTCGCCCGCTTATGCCAACAGGTAACCCTGCCTGTGGTAATATGCATTCATCCGGGCGACTGCACTCTCATAAAACTCCCCCAGATAATAGCAAATATCATTATATCACCTAGAAAGCATTGTTTCAACAAGGAAGTGTACAAGTTTGGAAATTTTTATAAGAACCTTTCTAAAAGAACCTTTCAAAAAGAACCTTTCAAAAAGAACCTTTCTATAAGAAAGCCGGCTGTGTGCCGGCTCCTGTTACGCTGGATATGAGAGACTATTCGGTTTCAAGGCTTCTCTCGGCCATTTCAATTGCTTTTTTGACGATATTGCCGCAGTCTCTGGACGAGACGGCGCCCCAGCCTTCAGCCTCGACTGTGCTGTAGACTCCGAGCTCCTTTGCAATCTCGTGCTTTAAACGCTCCGTCATCAAACTCCTGTGCCTACTCAAAGCAACGCCCCCCTTTTTGGGTGATTCCCGTTTATGAATCGCCGACCCTTAACAGCGTACTTTATTATATTGCCCCGAAAAACTATTTTAATGTACGGGGACACACCTTTCTCGAGCAGGAGGTATTCCTCTTAAGGTAAGGAATGTCCCCTTCCCTGCAAATTTACTTTTCTTGAAGGTTACCATTTACGGCTTATGTTAATATAATGTATATACAATGAAAAAAATATTTGTGACCTAATGTTTTTTCACTTGTATTTCCTTAAGCACTTGTTGCAGAAAATAAATTTACTCCTTGAACAAAGCTTTTCTGCAGCCTACATGGAAGGGGTGATTAATCTATGGCGTATACAGAACGCGAGCTGTTTGCAAGGCTGATTAAGTGCGAGGCCGGAGGCGAAGGCGAGGACGGCATGAAAGCTGTCGCTACGGTTGTGATGAACAGAGTTCACGTAGCTGATGGTGAATATCAACGGCTCAATCAAGGCAACCTCCGAAGAGTGATAGAGCAGGCCTACCAGTTTACCTGCATGCTTACTGAAGTGTACGGACAGGTTAATCCGCAGAATGTCTGGAGCACTCCTCCTGAGCAGATACATTACGATATTGTCGACTGGGCTCTGTCCGGGAATGTTCTGACCGATGTTGCGCCCTGTCTCTGGTATTACAACCCGTTCAGCTCCGTTTGCGAGAGCTTGTTTCCGAGAAACGGTTCAGGCAGCCTGTTTAACAGAATAAACGAGCACTGCTTCTATCAGCCGACATCTTTGTATTATCAGACCTGATAGCTTGATCAAGAAAATTCGCTTCGCTCATGACTTAAAACCAAAGCGAATTTATCTTGTTCAC
>CAYGHY010000439.1:0-2161 GCA_964349435.1 uncultured Oscillospiraceae bacterium | reverse complement strand
TGATGAGCAATATGGGCACAATGCCGTCCATGATGAGCAATATGGGCACAATGCCGTCCATGATGAGCAATATGGGCACAATGCCATCCATGATGAACTCAATGCCTGTCATGTGCTGTCCTTATCTGATGAATATGCAGTGCCCGATGACATATGGACATAATGTTATGGGCATGAATATGATGAACAGTCCTATGCACCCCGGAGCAAGCCCGATTTCTGGAAATATGAATCCAATGCTGGGTGCAGCAAACTACGGCATGAATCCAATGCCCGGAATGGGTATGATGCCTGCAATGAACCAGTATTATCCTATGGGCGGCCTGTAACTCAAGTCATATACTGATTGTTCCATTGAAGGGGGCCATAGGAAACAGGCACATTCCACAATAAGGACTACCCCGTAGTAGCGGTGTGCCCTATACCATATTAGCGAACAAGATAAATTCGCTTTGGTTTTAAGTCATGAGCGAAGCGAATTTTCTTGGTCATAGCAGGAAGAGCTTTAAAGCGGCAATTCATTGCCATTCTTAGTGCAGCGAGGCATCATATTTCCTATAGATTTCGGTACGTTACAGACAAAAAATGTATCGACAACCCAAATAAGGGTAATAATAGAATCTATAAGGTAAGCATAATAGCCCTTAAATTTGACAAAACAAGCATATTGGATTAAAATAACTTTACAGTAACTAATACTACGGTGGAATATTTAAATTTATCCTTCCGGAAATATCGTGTTAAAGCAGTCACGACATTTCTGAAAGTCGCATAAATGCCGATGGATTATTGTTTATTTCGCTGTAGCGCTAATTATTGTTTTAACAGGAGGGGTTTTGTTGTTGCCAATTGCTAAAAATATTAAAAGGTTTTTTTCATACAAAAGGGAATTGTTTATAGTGCTAATAGCAGTAACAATTACGGCAGGCGCTGGATACGGCGCTTTTGCTTATCTAAAGAAAGATGTTGTTATTAATGACAACGGTAAACTGATTGTCTGTAAAACTATGAAAAACACCTTTAAAGAAGTGCTGGACCAGAATGATATTGATGTAAGTAACTATGATTATATCAGTAAACCGCTGGAGACCAGCCTGCAAAATACGAAGCTAAACGAAATAAATATAAAGAGAGCTGTACCCGTATACATCACTGTTGATGGTAAACAGACAGAGGTTATGACTTACAGGGATACCGTGGAGGAAATGTTCAAGGACAGCCCGGTGAAACCTGAAGGTATTGACAGGCTGGAGGGAGCAGCGTTGCAGGATAAAATCAGCAGGGATATGTTGCTGAAAATTGTACGGGTTGGCGTTAATTTTATTAGTAAACAAGAAGACATACCTTATACAGTACAAAAGAAAGCGAACTCACGACTTGATTTCGGCGTTGAGAAAATTGTTCAGGCAGGACAGGAAGGAATCCTTGAAAAACAGTACAAGGTTATCACTGAGGATGGAGCCGAAGTAAATAGGCAGCTGCTGAGCGAATCGATACTTCAAAATCCTGTAAAAATGATAGTGGAATTTGGTACGATCTTAAATTACATGACGTCAAGAGGGGATACTGTCAGGTACACTAAAGTAATGGATATGAAGGCTACAGCTTATACTGCTTCCTTTGAGTGTACCGGGAAAGCGCCCGGTCATCCGCTGTTTGGAATTACAGCCACCGGTATCAGGGCGAAGAAAGGTGTAATAGCAGTAGACCCCAAGGTCATACCGCTATATACAAAGGTATATGTGGAAATAGACGGCAAAACGCCGGATTACGGCTATGCAATAGCTGCGGATGTTGGCGGGGCGATTAAGGGGAACAAAATTGATTTGTATTATGACAGTCAGGAATATGTACATAAATTTGGCGTCAAACGTGTCAAGGTTTTTATTCTGCCCAAGGAATAGTATGCAGGGGGCTTTTGGACAAATTATATTATAAGGCTTAGAAACTGGACCGAGGTGCGAAATCCCGGTTAGGGATAGTTGAAATATAACTTCCGCTATATCTTTTCCGAAGAACTACACTGAAGCTCTGTTCTCCAGAAAAGAATCGGAAGTAATATTTCAGCCGGCCCTTAGTTTATTTCAGCATAGGAATTTATAAATATCCTAAAAAATACCTATGCTGGGGTTTGGAAAGGGGACTCCCCTTTCCCGGTTTA
>CAYGHY010000438.1:0-2170 GCA_964349435.1 uncultured Oscillospiraceae bacterium | reverse complement strand
GAATAGCAAAGTTCCTTTATCTGAGTTTGTTGAGTTTCAAGGCGGTGCATATACGCTTGATGATGGACAGATCCGGCATTTGGTAGATTCCGCCACCGCGGCAGATGATCGCTACACGCCAAGTAACGCCAGACGCGAAGCTCGCAAACTGGATACACAAGCCAAGTATGAGAGCTGGCGGAAAGAATATCGTGCCTTGCAAAAGAGACGTCCCGGTATGTCCGACGTCTGGTATTCAAAACAGATTGCCAAGAGTGATGTTGCCCAGGGCCTTGATGCAGAAACTATACGGAAACGGATGAAAAAATAAGAAAGGGATTCTTCAGTTATATGACCAAGAAGAATATATTCTTATATTATGACTAATATCTCAAATCCTCCTGAAATCGAATTCAATCAAACAGAACGGATTACAGCACGGCTGCGAGATCTTGTCCGAAATTACCCTAAAGGATTAGGTCTCGTAAAGGAATTTCTCCAGAATGCTGATGACGCAGGTGCTTCAAAGTTATCGATAATTTATGATCGTCGACAACACACAGGCTCGTTTCAAGATCATGGAATGGATGTTGCCCTCGGACCCGCCCTACTCTTCATAAACAACCAGCCATTCACTGACGAGGACTATCAGCGAATACAGCAGATTGGTGAAGGAGGTAAAGTCAGAGAAGCTAATCGGACAGGACGATTCGGTCAGGGTTTTAACACTTGTTATAGTGTGTCGGACAATCCTAGTCTACTTACACGTAACTATATTGCTTGGTTTGATCCGCATCATCGTATCTTGAAAAAAAATAAGAATGCCTATGCTTGGGAGATCTCAAATGCGGAATTAGCTTGGCCTGATTGGTTCAAAACTTTTACACCAGCAGGTTGGATCCCATGTATGGATTCATTCCCGGGTACTGTATTCCGTCTCCCTTTACGTTCCACAGCCGAAGCTGAAAATAGTGAGATTCTTAAAGAGCCATTTACTGATGAAGATTTTGATTCTATACTACATGAACTTCAACAGGTTGGTGCTGGGCTTTTAGTATTCCTGAGGTCCGTATCAAACATAGAAGTTATTGAGATTGACATTGACTGTGTTGAACATCTTCGCTTTTCTATTTCAACGATGAATAACGCGGAAGTTGAGCAAAAAAGAGCGGTTTTGCGGACAGAAGTTGCTGGAGATCCTAAAGAGCTTCTTGAGAGATGGTTAAATTCTGTTGGATCTTTACCAGTCATCCAGTTTAATCATTTATTTCAAATCAACGATATTGATGGAGTACAACGGCAAGAAACATGGACCGTAACGACAGGGCTTTTCAGAGGTCCTGAAAATGCATTACTGAAAGCTGCATTAAATGTTTGGAATCATCATGAGAAAGCAATTCCTTGGGCCGGGGCCGCTGTGCGTCTGGAAAGCTCTAATATTGTTAATAATTCTGGAGGAATATCATGCTTTCTTCCACTTCCTGAACCAGTTAATTGGCAGGTATGGCTTCATGGGTGGTTTGATCTAACCTCAAATCGTCGTGGGATAACAAGGATCGGAAATGTGGGAGAAACGACTAATGTACGTTTTGACTGGAATAAAGCATTAATGGAATATGCCGTCGGCAAGGCGTGGGCTTTGCTTGTACAGCAAATAATTGGATGTGCGAATAAGAATAGAATGCCTTATAATCTGTGGCCGACTATTCCAGATAAATTAGATAAGATTGATGATGCTTTGTTATCCGGGTTTTACAGTACTGCAGCAAATCTTCCAGTCATTCGTGGATTAAACAAAACGGGATATCACTGGTTTAGTTTAAAAGATAAAATCCACAATCTTCCAACAAATTGGCAACGTCAGTTACTTCCTCCATTTTTAGCTGAAGGATGGTCAGTTTGCGATCCAACCCTGCCAGATTTTGTGCAAAAAAGTTTTTTAAAGACAGGAAACAAACCACCGGAAACAACACCGGCAATAATACGAAATGAGCTAGATGTTAGTTCCAAGCCAGATATCGCATGTAAAATTGAATATGCCTTCAGACCAATGCTAACCAAACGTGAATGGATATATGCTCTTGCAAAGTTTTGTGCAGAAGGTGATTGGAACAAACTCAAAGAGTTACCACTTGCGATTTTGGCGGACGGCCAATTACATACTTTCGCAAAATGTGGAACTATATATATC
>CAYGHY010000437.1:0-2174 GCA_964349435.1 uncultured Oscillospiraceae bacterium | reverse complement strand
GGAAAGAAGGGGGCCTGCGATCACGCCGGCAAATCCTGAGAGCGCCGCACCAAAGGCGAAGACGCCCATGAACACGAGGGGCACATTCACCCCCAGGGTATTGGCCATTTCGCTGTCATTGACGGCCGCCCGGAGGATAATGCCCAGGCGGGTCTTATAAAGAATGAGGGCCATGAGCAATCCCACAAACACGGCGCAAATGAAAATGAAGATGCGGTACACGGGATAAGTAATGCCGAAAATCGGGATGGTCTCGCTTAGGAATCCGGTGATGTTAACAGCCAGAGGATAGTTTCCCCAATACCATTTGACCAGTTCTGTGATGATATAGGCCAAACCGAAGGTCAAGAGAAGTTCCTGAACATGTCCGAATTTGTGGACACGCCGCAGAAGAAACCGCTCAATCAGCGCTCCGATAACAAAGAGGATCAGGGGGCACAGCATAAGGGCCATCCAGAATTGGCCTGTCAGCTGCACGATGATGGTGTATGAAAAATAAGCGCCCAGCATATACATGGCGGCATGGGCAAAGTTCAGGACGTTCATCATCCCGAAAACAAGAGTCAAGCCCGCCGAGACGAGAAAAAGAAGTCCGGCATAGGCCAGGCCGTGAAGAACAAAAACGGGAATGTCGCTCATCAGGGTTCCTTTCTTTTTAAAGACGTTGCCTTGTGCTTTGAAACAAAGGGCTCCCTTTTATGGGAGACTTCTTGACTCTAATCGATATTTATTGACCGCGGGGACTGAAAATAACCGTAAAACACTTAACCGCTTTATCCCCTACAGACTCTCCGAAATGAGGAATTCCGGAATCGAAGTAAACACAATCACCCTCTTCCGCGATGAACTCCTGCGCTCCATGGAGAAATTTCATTGTTCCCTCCAAAACAAAAAGGATCTCCTGCCCTTCGTGCTGATAGAGCATTTGTTTCTTTGGATGAACCGGAAGCGTCAGAATAAAAGGCTCCATCATTTTATTTGTGAAGTTATGCGCCACCGCTTCATAGGAATATCCGACACTCGTTCCGCTTCTGTTGAGTTGTGGTCTTTCGTTTTTTTTAACAAGACTTATTGGGGTGGCCTGGCTTTCTTCTCCCAGAAGGTTCGAAATAGTGACGCCGAGGGCTCGCGCAATCGTCCCGAGCGTGGATACTGGAGGCGCTTTGAGGGACTTTTCCACTTTGGACAAATAGCCTTTGGTGAAACCCGTTTCCAGGGCAAGGCGCTCCAGCGTGATGCGTTTCTTGTTGCGGGATGATTTGATTTTTTTTCCAATTTCGGATTCAATGATGGCCGGCTTTTGTTTCATGCAAGGAAACCTTTCCATTTGCTGTAAAATCAATCCAAAGCCTCACTGAACTAACATATATGAAAAATAATATTGTTCAGTGCTTATCATGGGAAACTTTTATTTCATTACAGGAAACTTTTGTCAAGTTATATTTCCAGCAATCACCGCTATCCTCCTCATCCCCGGGGTCAAGGGCGGACGATGGATTGACGTTGAATTTGACCTTGACAAGGATTTCCCTGCTGTGCTAGGAGCTCAAAACAACTTTGAAAGGCCGGTAAGAAAAGATGCTGGCAAGTCCTTCCAATAAAACCTGGTGGTGGCAGACAAAAAGTGTCTGCCCATAAGCTCCTCGATAATCAGCGAGCATGGGCAGGGAAGAATCTTCCCATGACTTGCATAATCAATCAAATGCCGTGGGAAGAGAAGACCCCATGGCATTTTTTTTCATTTCCGCACGATGGGAAGCAAAACGGTAAAAAATTAATAAGGAGAACGTCTATGGAACAGGTTAAAACGATTTTAGAGGATCATGAAATACCCAGGCAGTGGTACAACATCATGGCGGATCTTCCCACGCCGATGAAACCGCCGCTGCATCCCGGCACGGGTCAGCCGGTGACAGCCCAGGATTTGGCGGCCATATTCCCCATGAATATCATCGAGCAGGAAGTCTCCTCCCAACGGTGGATCGATATTCCTGATGAAGTGCTGCAGAAGTATCTGCTGTGGCGCCCCTCTCCGCTTTACCGCGCGCGCAATTTTGAGAAGCTGCTCGGCTGCCCGGTGCAGATTTATTACAAGAATGAAGGCGTCAGCCCCGCCGGGTCGCATAAACCCAACGCCGCCATTCCGATGGCCTATTACAACAAGGTGGCGGGAA
>CAYGHY010000436.1:0-2176 GCA_964349435.1 uncultured Oscillospiraceae bacterium | reverse complement strand
ATATAACAGAATCAAGAAGATGTAAAAGACTCCCAGTTTATCTAATGACTGATATAATTCTACTTAACGATCTAATAATTCATTCCCAATTGAGAAAGCAGTACCAAGTCTATTACCTATATTATAATACGCCATATTGCCGAATGAACCAAACAGCATTGGTCTTACCTTCTCGATGTCCGGAAGTTGATTTGGACCAAGAACTTCGTTGTCAGCGACCATTCCGACAATTTCTCCTATGAACATTGTATGACTGCCAATATCGACATGCTTAATAAGTTTGAATTCAAGGGCATAAGGAAATTCCTTTACGATTGGGGCATTGACATGTTTACTCTTTTCTGGAGTGAGGCCGGTTTCCTTAAATTTGTTGCATTCTCTTCCCGAAACCAGACCGGCAAAGTCGGCCTCCTTGATATACTTTTCAGAGGGAATATTCACAGTGAATGCCTTGGCCTCTATGATGTTGTGGTAACTGAGCGTCGCTTCCCTTAGAGACACACTTATGCATGGCGGTTTGCTAGATGCGATTCCTCCCCAGGCGGCATTCATTATATCAGGCCTACCGTCGGAGCCGTATGTACCGATGATGAGAACCGGAGAGGGTAATAATATTGAATTTGCTGGAAGGGATAGTTTCATAACAACCTTGTATGGTGAGGCTTCGACAGGATACTTTGCTGGATAGAAATGAATTGTTTAAAGAATTCAAGGGCGCTCTGACTGAACAATATGTCCTGCAGCAATTGAAAACACTCAAGGGTTTGAACACATATTATTGGACCAACGACAGAAACAGCGCGGAGATGGATTTTCTTATTGATAACGGAACCGTAATAATTCCGATGGAAGTGAAAGCTGAAGTGAATTTGCAATCCAAAAGCTTGAAAACATTCCGTGACAAATTCAGTCCAAAAATTTCTGTGCGAACTTCTATGACCGATTATGAAAAAGAGGATTGGCTGATCAATTTGCCGCTTTATGCTATCGGAAGTATTCATAATCTTCACGGCAAATGAAAGCAGATACTTTAAAATTTGTCTGTTACGATACGCACCGAGCACAAGCCAAGGTATATACAAAGCAGTCAGCAGGTAGTATAATAAGAGTATTATAAGCATATTTTAAGACTACTAAGCGAGGTGATTCGTATGATGAACATAAAACCTTCTACGGCGATCCGCAAAAACTACAATCAGATTTCTGATTTGTGCAGACAGACTGGAGAGCCGGTATATCTAACCAAAAACGGTGAAGGCGACCTGGTTGTAATGGACGTGGAGTCGTTTACCCGGCGTGAGAGCCTCATTAAGCTTAAGGAAAAGCTGATGCAATCTGAGATTGATATACAAAAGGGACGGACATATTCCGTGGAAGAAACGGTTGATGCCATGCGCAAGGCCGTAGCGGAGGCAGCAGATGTCCGAAAGGAATAAGCAATACACAGGAGGCGCGGTTAAGGTTGAACAAACGGCAGACAAATTATCATCCAAAAGTACTGACAACGGAAGACCGAAATACTTCGACAAAGTAATGTATTTTCCCATGCGGACATTACGCCCTCTTTCAATACGGACAAGGTCATTTTGACTCAACCCGGTTGCCTTAGATAATTCTTTCTTAGTACAGCCTTGACGGACACGAAGGTAATAGAGTACAGATACAACATTTGTCATTATTATTTTATCTCCTTTAAATTTATCTTAGAATTTTCAGTTGATCTCTATTTAGCCATAGGGGGTGGTGAGGTGCGGGGCCTATACGAGCGGTTTTCATGATAATGCTCTGCTTTACGGGTCTCACAGAGTACATGTGATAGCTTGTCTAATAACCCCTTGTTCTGCGACAGAAAATCTGCAAGCGGTGCTAATTCCTCAACGCAGTCTTTGGCTGCACGGCGTTCAAGTAGGCAGCGACGTAGCTGTGTACCGATTTTACAACGTTTTCGGTAACCGTTCTTGTCAAGTTCAAGGGCATGATTTAGATCAGTCCGCTTCTTCTCCGCTTCAAGTAATAGAGTGTTATAATACTGGTAAGATTGTATTTACCGTCGTTATGGAGTGTTTTGCTGTTTGGGAGCAGTTATATTATCAAACTTTACTTCAATTTTTCGTATAAGCATTCGCTCATAATCAGGTATCTGATTTGGATTCAACGGAAGGGGCGAGCGTAGCTT
>CAYGHY010000435.1:0-2178 GCA_964349435.1 uncultured Oscillospiraceae bacterium | reverse complement strand
TGATAGAATATTATACCTAGCTTGTACACATATCGCAGCCAGGCTGCAAGCTAAGGTATGAAAATCGCTGCGATGAGCCTACAAGGACAATTATACCTTGAAAAGCTCATAAAAGCTTGTTTTTTGAGTAAGCTTTTGAAGGATAATTATATAAGTGCATTTTCCACAGGGGGTAACACTAATGTATAGAAGATTCATGCTTTTACTGGCGTTATGCTTGATTGCTGTGCCGCTGGCAGCTTGCAACACACCGGGGCAAATCGAGTCTCAGCCTGTAAACAAACAGGCAGATTCAACGGTTCAGGAGAAAAGTGCAGTTGCTGAAGCCACACCGGAGCTTGTTGTGGCAGAACCTGCTCCGGCTGAGGGTGATTTCCTCTTGCCGGCAGAGGGTGTACGTCCGATATCAGTAATGATAGATAACGAAGGGGCGAAATGTTTGCCGCAGGGAGGGCTTGATAAGGCGCAGATCATTTACGAGTTGCTTGTTGAGGGTGGAGAAACAAGACTGATGCCCATATTCTGGGGTGTTGATGCGGAAATGATAGGCCCGGTGAGAAGCGCCAGAGACTATTTTCTTGATTACAGCATGGAGCATGATGCGGTATTTGTACATTTCGGGTGGAGCCCGCAGGCAAAAGCCGATTTGTCCAAATTTAAAATAAACAATATTAACGGCTTATATGTCGGGAATGATGTAATATGGGAACTGACTAAGGATAAGGGCAACTGGCAGGATTCCTACACATCAATGGACAAGCTTACGGCATATGCTAAAAAAATGAAGTACAAAGTGAAAACCGAGGCTGAATTTCCTTTTGAATATAACAAGTCCGATGTATCTCCGGCCAAGGGTAAAGCTGCCGAGAAGATTAGCCTGGTGTATTCAGCCTTATATTCATGTGAATATGAATATGACAATGCAGCTGCCGTGTATAAACGGTTAAGAAAAGGAAAGCCTCAGCTTGAAAGAGTGAGCGGCAAGCAGCTGGAGGCGAAAAACATCATTATTCAGTATACCCCGAGCAACAGCATTAAAGGTGACAAGCTGGGCCGACAGGAAATGAACACTACAGGCAGCGGCAAAGGTTATTTTATTACAGGCGGCAATGCAATTAAAATAAAATGGGTCAAGGAATCCAGACGAGCACAGACAAAATACACAGATGAAGCCGGGAAAGAAATACTGCTGAACAGAGGACAGACCTGGATACAGGTAATACCGACTACAGCAAAGGTGGTCATTAAATGATTTGGAAGCTGCCGGCAGTTGTGCAAAATAATGGGACATTCATGCGATGTTTCTGAAAAGAGATATTAATAAAAGAAGATTGTGCTCAGTTGCGGTCATTTTTGGTCGGAGTGACAAGATTTGAACTTGCGGCCTCTTGGTCCCGAACCAAGCGCGCTACCACTAAGATACAAAACACAACCAAACATTGTTATACTGAATATAGTAAAAAGGATTAATTTTAAGGTTGCTTAACAAGCATATCATATGTTATAATTGGTAAACAATATCGGGGTGTAGTGCAGTGGTAGCACGCGTGGTTCGGGACTACGAGGCCGCAAGTTCAAATCTTGTCACTCCGACCAAAAAGAAAAAAATAAGAGGGCTTAAAGACCCGAGTTGAACAATTCAACATAGATATCTCAAAAACAATTAACCATGCAATTCAAGACACCCTTTAATGGGTGTTTTTTTTATAGGGAAATTAACGGCGTTAAGGCAGTTTTTAGCCATTATTTTTTTTAAATGATAAATTACCCGAACTCACCAGATAAATTGAAAATAGACCCCAAAAACATGCATGTACTCCAACAAGAGTATACAGGTTAGGTTGCTTGTCGAGCTATCAATTATTGATAAGTCGGATATGTGTGTAGCAACATCAAGTGGTCACAGTGTCCACCTGAAAACTTCTCATGTAATTTATTCAGCAGAAGAAAAAAATGGGTATCAACCTTGTGGAAGACGTTCCCCAAGGTAGAGCTGCTGGACAAAATTTTGTACAGCAGGACGAACAAGGCAAAACCAATCAAATAGTTGCTGAAGCTACTGGTTTTGGAAATAAAGAAACGTATCGTCAAGCTAAATTTATATAGAACAAATATAAAATATTAAGCAATAAAGAGATACAGCAAGCATCAAACAGTATAACAAACGCAATATTATAT
>CAYGHY010000434.1:0-2183 GCA_964349435.1 uncultured Oscillospiraceae bacterium | reverse complement strand
TTCCTCTTGAGCAGGTTCGTCATTGGCAATACTGCCAAGTGTTATGTGCGGGACAGTTTTGTATTTAAACCCGCTGCCCACACCTTCCACCTGATGTGCCAATTCAAAGTAGTCATAATTTGTAGTCATTAATCTTTGTTTTGCCAAAGCGATTGACACTCTTGAAGTATCGCATGTAATCCATCTCCTTCCCCAGTGTTCAGCAACAGTTGCAGTTGTTCCACTTCCACAAGTAATATCAAGAGCTAAATCACCTGGATCGGTTGTCATTAAGAGACATCTCTTTGGCAATTCTTCTGAGGTCTGGACTACATATATTTTATTTGAAGCTGCACCGATTTTATCCCATAGATTATTTAAAGACATTACAGGATAGTCATCAGGATAAAGTTTAACACGAAGAGTATTGCCCTCAACCTGAAGCCTGTTACCTTCCTTTAACTTGTCAAGACCACCAGGATATGAAGTTTTCCATTGTGTTCCTTTGGGCGGAAAATATTCGTTCGCATGAAAAGAATATCCTGCTTGCTTTTCAGTTCCCTGAGCATTTAAACTCCATGTCCCAAATATAGTATAGTCAGGATTTTGATTTAGAAATTCCTTTATATTGTCTCTTTCAGATGGCAGTGCCTTTCTTGTTTCCTTTGTACGCAAGCTCTCTATCCATAAATGAGAACCGGCATTATCAGCAAACCACTGTAAGTCTTTATCTGTAAATAATTGTCTGTATTTAATTCTTTCTTTATCCTTGGCATACCAAAGAAGATAAAATGAAGCACTATTCAACAGCTTTTTGGCGAACATCACACTTGCCTTCTTTACTGTAATAACAGATATGAAATTTGTTACACCAAACACCTCATCCATAATCAGTCTTACCCTGTGAAGATTCTCCTCTGAAATCTGAACAAACACACTTCCGCTTTCATGCAATAATTCTTTTGATAATAGCAATCGGTCGCGCAGGTAAGTAAGATAACTGTGAATACCCAACTCCCAAGTATCCCGAAATGCTTTTATCATCTCCGGTTCCGCCGTTAAGTCTTCATCATTGTCTGAGGATTTCAATGCAGTTTGATTGACAAAGGGCTGGAAGTTGGAGCCGTATTTGATGCCGTAGGGCGGGTCAAAATAAACCATCTGGACTTTGCCGGCCATGCCTTCTTTCTCCAGAAGCGAGTTCATCACCAGCAGGCTATCCCCGGCAATCAGGCGGTTAGACCAGTTTTCTTTGTGTTTGTAGAATTCAATGGCTTCGCGCAGGGGCTTTTTGTCTTCCTCAAAGAGTGATGATTGCATCATACCAGTTTTTTCTTTGCGCACCGTTTCAATAATCCGGCGCGGATCAATGCGCTCATGCACATGCAGGCTGACGGTCGGCACTTCAAAACTGGTATGTTCGGCTTTTCCCGCCCATTGCAATTGCGGATCAAGATGCGGATCATATTGGAAGGTTTTCTTTTTCTGTCCGCCATTATCGGTGTGGGCATCAACCAGTCCTACCGGCGGATTGTTGAGGCGCTTTTTGTCCTTGTGCTCGTATTGCTCCAGGGGCTTTTGAATGTTTGAGGTTTTCTTCTTCGCTGCCATAGACGCCCTCCTGCAAATTCAGCTTATTTATCTTAACGAATCAATTATTGCGTAATTACTTGCAGATAATGCATATTTTTCAGCAGTTAGTCAATTGTGAATCTTGCAAAAAGAGATGTACTAATCTGGCGGTGATCTTATTTCCAGTTTGCCGGGCGATGTAGCTTTGACAAGAACTTGCTTTTATTGGCAGGGTGTATAGGGAAGCTACGCTTGTATGTCAATGATATTATGGCCTCAAAAGTGTGCTCTTGATGTTTGGGAATTGTTTTTATTTTGGATTGAAGTCCTGCATTTTCATCGACGTTGATGTTTTGCTGATAAAAGGAAGACAGGTTGATCCCCCGCGTATAAAGCCAAACCCATCGCTCGCTACGCTCCGTCATGCTGCGCGTTGCACCCGGCGCGCGGCAACTTTGCGCCTGGCGCTTTGCAGAAGATAACATTTTCCCATATTCCACAGAGAATTTGTGCTTCATGCGCAAATAGTTACCCTTATTGCATTTCTCTTCTTCAGATATCGCTGGTTTAAGCTAGAATAAGTAGTTAATATTACTTAAATAAACTACTACGCTTATCAGGGACATAATTGA
>CAYGHY010000433.1:0-2186 GCA_964349435.1 uncultured Oscillospiraceae bacterium | reverse complement strand
ACCTTTTACCAACCCCGAATTAGTAGTAAGTCCACAAATGCGCCAATCCGACCTAACCTACACCGACATCCTACCTGAAAACATAAAAGACTACGTAAACCTACCCGATGAGGAATGCTACAAGCTCGAAGCAACTACAGGTCCGAATGGCGAACAACGCTACAATATCCTAGTATGGTTGAAGGAGGAATTCAGATGAAAACTAAAGGTTTAGTTATTAGGTACTTCATGGGAGGATATTACCTCTGTGACGGAAAAGCACCCGAGGGCATGGAAAACGATGGGGAAATTTACGTAGGAAATGAAATTAAATGGTTTGAAAAATGGGAAGACGCTGACGCAATGAGAAAAGTTATTGACGCAACATACAACTAATCAATCCTCAGAGGGTTAAGCCCTCGCTTCTATCTCCCAGCGATGAGGGACGGAAGCGAATGCTTAAAACTAAAGGAAAGAAGGAATTGAAATGACAATGATTGACGAGCAACTAGCCAAGCGAAGCAAGGAAAACATGAGCTTTTCAGATTACAAACCAGGGAGCGCAACGGCTGAGTTTAACCAAGAAATTGCCAAGGTGGCCAAGTTGGTAGAATCAGCCAAGCTGAATGTATCCGATGAAGCAAAGGCAAAGCTAGACCGTTTTCTTGAATCATACACGGCCAGATATGCAAGCTGGACCAACCGCAGGAATTCAAGCGGATCTAGACACGTTTCAGTTATGATTGCCGGACCTTCGAACTATAACATGAGAGCGCACGAAAAATTCTTAAACCGCGAAAGCAAACTTTGGGAAGAATACGACGAGTTCAAAAATCCAGAATGGAAAATCTCTTCTATAGTCTCAGGCGACAGAATCATAAAATCAAACGATGTAAACGCCCTCGACAAACTGAAAGAAAAACTAGCCAACGCCCTAGAAGAACACGCCGGATATAAAGCATACAATGCCCAAGCAAGGAAAGACGGCACACGCCCACATATGGCCTATGTGCTGACGAATAGCAACGGCAGAATAAAAGGTATTAAGGACCGGATAGCAAGCCTTGAACGAGCGCAAGCCAGAGGAACAAAGGAAATCATAGTCGAAACCGCATCAGAAGAAAGCAACAGAATTCGCATCGTTGACAATGCAGAAGCCCACCGCCTACAAATATTCTTCAACGGCAAACCTTCGGCAGAAGTCCGGTCCCAACTAAAGAAGAACGGCTTTAGATGGACACCAAGTATAGGCGCGTGGCAGTCATATCGAAGTGAACACGCAAACCGCGCAGCCAAGCAGATAGTCAGTGGAATGTAACTAGGGAACACAAGGCCAGCCGGAGCCACAATCCGGCGCGAAGGAGGAAATAATATCATGACGCAACAATACAAAGACTTTGACCAACTAATCAAATTATACTTACCCCAGGGTTCTGCGATAACTCGCGTCTGCACTAATGAGCGATTCGGTAGCATAGTCGTGGACATTCATCACATCATTCCTGTTGAGTACCAAAAAGAGCATAACCTAGCATCTAGGAGACGGATTCTCTCAATTAGGTTAATTCAGGGAGAACGGGACCAAGGTCTACCGATCAATAGTTTTGCGGATCCTAACTAGGTAACCCCAAGCGGTCCGGACGCTATAATCCGGAGTCTGAACTGGGTAACAGCAGGTAAATCACAAAAAATCTCGAAGTAAATAATAAAAATTGAAAGGTGGAAAACGAAAATGACAGATACCACAGAAAAGGCGGTTCATGTCGAATTACAAAAGGCTCGTGATACTTGGTATGACCTCCCAAAATGGGTATATACGGACGAATACGAAAAGGCGCTCACTGAATGGATTGAGAAACATGTGGCAAATGGACGCACCGACATCGACACACTAGTCCTATATACCTTACACCACGAGACAGGAGATAAAATGCCGTACTTTCCATTTGATCGAAAAGTGAAGCGTAAAAGAGCTAGGACTAATTAACCAAAGGGAGTTTCAACACTCCCACTCCAGCACCTAAACGAGCGTTAGATGTTCGAGTGAGGGAATTGAAAAGGAGGGAATCATAATGAAATACTTTACTTTTATTGTTAAGGCAAATTATCCAAACGCAAACACTCGCTACCACGTTTTAAATGAGTTTACCGAGACACTTGAAGAGGCTAAGAAGTCAATTATCGAAAACATGAACGAAGTTTTTGAG
>CAYGHY010000432.1:0-2232 GCA_964349435.1 uncultured Oscillospiraceae bacterium | reverse complement strand
CTATCTGGCCAAGCGCAAGACGGAGGCAGTCGAATACGCGCCTCCTGCCATAGGAAGCAAGCCAGCGTCCGCCGGGTCTTCCCGCCCGCCTTCAAGGCCTCCAAAGCTTAAGCTCACCTTTGCACAGCAGCGCGAGTTTCAGTCCATAGACGAAGATATTTCAGGTTTGGAAGAAATGCTGCGCCGAGCTGAAGATGATATACAGAACAACGCAAGCGACTATGAAAAGCTGATGCCCGTCATAGCGGAGAAAGAGCGGCTTGAATCAGCACTTGCTGAGAAGATGAACCGCTGGGTATACCTTAATGAGATAGCAGAACAAATCAACAGCAAGCAAACCGGTGCGGTTTAGGGAACTTGCTTATTCCCGTCGTACCGCTTCTGAAGGATATCTAGGGAGTTGTGAGTGGAAAATCGCGAAAAGAAAATGCTTGTTTGATACAATTGCACCAATCTACGGGTTATTTGTCAGGCAATGAAAACATCGGGATTCGAGATAAAAAAGGGAACGGCGGGCTGAGGAGGAAGCAATGAGAACGGACGACAATAAAATTAACATCATGAATGTGAACACCGTTTCTCTGGATGACGGGCACAGCGCGCTGGTCATCATCGATCAGACCAGACTGCCTGGCGAATTGCACATCCTCTCCCTTACCGAACAGAAGGACATTTGGGAGGCCATCTATCTTCTCAAAGTACGCGGTGCCCCAGCTATTGGCGTGGCAGCGGCTATCGGCGTCTATCTGGCCGCAAAGCGTATCCAAGCCGATAGTTACGACTCATTTTATACGCAGTTTAGGCAAGCCAAGGATTATCTGGCTTCAGCACGACCGACTGCGGTCAATTTATTCTGGGCGCTGAACCGAATGGAAAATGTCGTGCTTGAAAACCGGGAACGTTTGCCGGAGGAAATCAAACGCCTCTTGCATCAGGAGGCGGTGGACATTCGCGACGAGGATATCCGCGTATGCCACGCAATCGGTGAACACGGCTTGACACTTCTTAAAAACGGGGACGGTATACTGACCCACTGTAACGCAGGCCAACTGGCAACAACCAAATACGGCACAGCGCTGGCTCCCATCCATCTCGGAGTGGAAAGAGGCATGAAGTTTCGTGTTTTCACCGACGAAACGCGGCCTTTGCTTCAGGGAGTGCGCCTATCAGCCTTTGAACTGCACTGCAATGGGGTGGATACAACGGTGATCTGTGATAACATGGCCTCCCAGGTCATGAAGAATGGCTGGGTGCAGGCTGTTTTTGTTGGCTGCGACCGTGTGGCCTCCAACGGCGATGCGTGCAACAAAATCGGTACCTCGGGTGTGGCAATTCTGGCAAAACACTATGGGATCCCGTTCTACGTCTGCGCCCCGACCTCGACCATTGATATGTCCATTGCTCATGGAGATGATATCCCCATAGAGGAACGCCCGGCTCATGAGATCACAGAGATGTGGTACAAACAACGCATGGCGCCCGAAGGGGTGAAAGTGTATAACCCGGCTTTTGACGTAACGGACAACCGTCTGATTACCGCAATCGTTACGGAACATGGCATTGCGCGAGCCCCCTATGACCAAAGCCTTCGTGAGATCTTCCCAAATATCGGGAAATAATAGAATCAGCCACAGTCCAGTCTAAGAACACTAGGTGAAAAGGTGGAAATAGACGACAGGATGTTTCACGAGAATGTGTCCTTTTATGGCGGACAGTTTACTAATCCGAAACGCTAAGCGAACACTAACAAAATCGCTAATGTCAAACTATTTCAGGGAAATGCACCCCCTGGGGTAATGCAAAACTATTTGAATTGGTCGTTTTCGGCTCAATGCGTAAAGACAGTCAGATTGAGTTGCTGGAGTCCTATTTGGTACATAAGACGAGTCGATTTCCGGAGGTTCGAAAGCCCGAAACCCCTTGAGTTATCATTGGATTTCGAAACATCGAATAAAAAAAGACCCAACTGAAGACAGAATTCCTTCTATCATTTGTTGAGTCCCTGGGTGTGATGTATAGACGTACACTCAAGAAATGATAAAATGGACAAATTCTTCTTGTAAAATAGGGTGATTCGCAATGCACTTTTAAAGTGAATTTGAAATGCGGCTCCGTTGCTAAGTAGACTAACATACCCGGGATTCCGAAAAATGCACCTTATAAACGTGCTGCGCGAACCCTTGAGCGCCTCGCTGGCCTGTGTTACGATATGGCCAAGCCTAAGAAGGAATG
>CAYGHY010000431.1:0-2243 GCA_964349435.1 uncultured Oscillospiraceae bacterium | reverse complement strand
CATTTAAGCTGCTGCTGTCCTGACCATTGATGGTTCCATTATTATCGTCATCCAAAACACTGAAAAGAGCTCGTTTGGCTATTTCTACGCGGCTGCAATTGACCTCGCAGTTTGTTTTCGAACTCTGGCAATACCCGCCCGAGCAATTGGTCCCCGTGCAGTGTGCTGTATCCGGCGCACAGGAAGAAGACGCACCCCATTTGTAAGTTCCGCCTGCCGGGTTCCACGCCATACTGCCGGAAAGATCAAGAACAATAAGCGCGTCGGGACTGACGGAAAGAAAAGTTCCCGACTCGTCGCTGGCAGGCGCATCATCGTCTGTCATCTGCGCGCTAACATTTATTAGTGAAGCGGAAAACAACAGAATTCCCGTAATTGCAATAACTAAGGCATTCTTGTGCAGCATAATCGTTTCTCCTTAAATAAACCTTCAAGATAGTTTACGTTCTTCATAACAGACGCTTCTAACTTGGCTAATTTTGCCCCTGCTGCGTATCAGAAGGATTAGGAGCATAGACTGTCCCTACGGTTATTTGTGTCATCACGTCAGGCGTGTAGCTTGTATCCCTGCCGGAAACAGTCGTCTCAAAAACACTTCCTACATAGGCTTTGCTCAGATCGTAACCCGGTATAATCTCTTCTGAAGTTCCACCACTTGAAGGGTCACCCTGTTTAGGTAAGTTGGTGCTGTACTCAACGGAAGGATCGTTTACGTTGTCAAATTTCGTCCAGGGTATTGCAACAGGATTAAAAGGATTCAGTAATCTGCTTATTTCATGCACACCGGCTTCAGCCGCCGAAAAGGCTTTGCGCTCTCCCACCAGCATGGAACTGATCCGAATATCCGTAGAGGTCATCGTTACCGCGAAAAAACCGACTGCAACCATTATCATAATGGCCATCAACGCAGCAATCAGCACAAATCCGCCCTCAGCCTGAACTTTCTTGATATAAATGTTATGGCAATGAAATCGCATGGTTCCTCACTAATACACTGGTAGAGTAAATCATTTTTCTTGGTTGACCTGTATTGACATCATTTTCCGCTGTATCCGAAACAATGGATATCATAATTCTTCGAATGGCTGGAATATTTACGGGTGCGGTCAACGGATTATCAGCCGCATCAAAATATCGGAATAAAGGAATCGTAACGGGATTACGTACATCCGTGTCCGGTATGATTCCTCCGAGGATATCTGTATTCCCGCCGCAAGATACATTGCGTTCAATCGTACCAGTGGCAGCATTGTATGTATACATTATATATTCGTTGGGAACATCGCCTATACTTCCAGAGGCGTTTAAGTCCATTGCTACCATTAGTTGAGCGCCGGTTGCAATTTGAATCCCTCTGTTTTGGGTTTGCGGCGCCGCAAAACCCATACTGGCACAAGCGGGAATTGAAGCCCATACATCTGTCTTGTTTGGATTATTTAATGGGTTAATTGGATTAAAAGATGCCATACGGACTTCAACTGCCATGAAATCCAGAACAGATCTGGTATCCTGTTGCGTTGTTATTTTGCGGCCAGTATTGCCGGATGTTCGCATAGCCATCATCATTGCACCATAAACCGCCGCCATGACAAGCGCACCGACTACCATCGCTATCAGTAATTCAACTAACGTAAATCCTTTTTTATTCATGTCATCAAACCGGTCCATCAATATTAGAAAGTCATTTGCCTGCTGGCAATCATGCTGCTGCTGATGCCATTTGCAGGACCACCAGGCCAGGTAACCCTTACGTTGACAAGCCAAGAATTAGCAGAAACAGGATGGGCAGCAATGGAGGTATTGACCGTAAAGGTTAAATCTCCGGCAACAGCCGCTAATCCGCTAACCGTAACAGATTTCGGTGCTTCAGGTCCCGGGTTAACAACATTGCTTACATTCATAATGCGATACTCTTGCATTTCCAGTTCCGCCTGCATGATTCCTGCTGCCCGTCCTAAATGATCAGACTTGGCGCCTGTCCTCAACGACATATCCTGCATAGGCAAAATGGAAATAACCGCGATTGCCGTTAAAAAAATGGCAATCATTGATTCCACCAGGGTGATACCTTTATGATCACGGAGCGAAGTTAGCATAGACCCTACCTGTAATATTGGTTGTTATTGTTGCTATTCTCGGACGAGAATCATGTTTTAACTGTAAGCTGCCGGCCACTGAAAATGTTCCCCTGGGATTGATAACAAATGAGTTGAGAGTTGGGACACCCAAGATCTTTATTGCAG
>CAYGHY010000430.1:0-2243 GCA_964349435.1 uncultured Oscillospiraceae bacterium | reverse complement strand
TTGTTTTGTTACACCTCTTGGCATAAATTCTTCCCAGGACTGAGGGTCAATAAGAGAGGTGAAGTTATCAAGGGTAATTTCTTCATCTTCGTTATTAATTTTGGCTCCATAAAGAATCATTGGCATACGGATAGATATGCCTCTAAGAATAGAGACAGCCGTATCGCGGTTTTTCTTCTTTTCTTTCCGTTCTTCGAAGAGTTTCTTTTCCTCTTCGGTAAGTTCTTTACCTTGCTTTTTCTTCTTTTCTATGCCTTTGATCTGCTCATATTCTTCGTTAGTAAAGCCTTGATTGTTAACATCAACATCATTAGTCTTTGGCATCGCTTTGGTCTGACCTATGATGTCTTTCAGGCCTATAAACTCCTGAAGTTCGCCTTCTGATAGTTGGAAAAGGTTGTCATTATAAAGGTAGCCATCTTCAAAGCCATTGCGAACTACACGTTCCACATATACGCGCTTTAGTTGCTGCATCATGTGTGGTACGTTGACTGGAGACATCTGTGATCCGTGGAAAGATATTACCGGACAGAAGTTGAGGAATTCTTTTATGCGCTGTTCATCACTTTCTGAGCTCTTCCCAGCCCTTGCAGAAATTTTAGCTGTTTCCGCCAGGACTTTAAGCGTACGATCAGGAGCGAAATCAAAAACAAAACAATCTTGCTTAATTCGGCCATGGATAGTAGCAGGAGTTTGCACACGGAATATCGTCTGCATATAACTCGATGCGCTCGTACTAAAAGAGCCGGACAGCATAAACACTGCTGTCCACTGTGGCACAGAAACGCCTGTGGTCAAACGTCCGCAAGAAAGCGTGATAGTCCAGGTTTCATCGGATTCAGGTCCAATAGCTTCTTTGACCATTTCGAGTGCGTTATCACTTTCATAGTCATCATCTGTTATTCCGTCACCAGCAACATTTACTATCTGGAAAGTACCAAATACGGGGTGTTGCTCGAGTTTATCCTTAAGAGCTTTAGCTTCCTTCACTCCCGGAATAGTCCATAATGAATGACGAAAATTTCTGCGCCATTCAAGAGTGCTATAAGGGTATTGGCTTGTGGCTGAATTTGTTGCAAGTAGGTTAAGAAACCGATCAATATCTTCGCTGTGAATGAAAAGGCCATTTTGCCCTGTACGGAAGAACTCCTTGAAATTGAAAGCGTGTTCCTCGTCCTGATATTTTTTGAGCTCAAGGCTGAGGTCGTACGTATAGATGTTGAGTTTTGGCAGGCAGTCGTATGGGTTTGGGTCACCCCAGTGAGTCTCGTTCCACTCCTGTTTAGCTCGCTGCTCCATCACATAGTCCCAGGTATAAATGTCCTCTTCGTCATAATCGTCTAGGAGATTGAAAGGGGTGCCGCTTAACTTGAGAATTTTTGTATGTGGTTTAGTCAATTCAGTAATGACGGCTTCACCAAGCTCAGTCTTTGTCCCCTCATGAGCCTCGTCAATAATCACTAGATCCCAAGGAGTTGCAAAGATTTCGTTGTTCTTATCAAAGTTTCCACCCACAAGCTCAGATCCACGCAGGTCCTGCATGGATGCGAAGTAAATGTATTTCTTTCCGCAAGAATTGTGAAGTACTTTAAGTGACTCGAATACTTCTCCGTTTGATTTCGATCCATATTCAAAATCGTAGCGGTTGTAGAAGATTTTATGATAATCCTCGAACCAACCGTCGTCAACAACCGGACGGTGAGTTAGAATGAGGGTTTGGTTATACTCAACTTCCTTAACGAGCTGCAGGGCCGAGAGTGTTTTTCCAAAACGCATCTTTGCATTCCAAAGGTAATGATTGCTTTTAGCAAAACGCTTTTTGGTCTTATCAATAGCAAGACGTTGTTCCGGACGAAATTCTATAGGATTCCTGTCATTCGAAATCTCTCCAGGTAACAATGATGTACGGTTTTCTTTAGCGGCTTTTATTGCATTCTTTACTGTCTCAAGGTCAGTTTCGAACCATTCATTAGCTTTTGTATCTGTGTTGAAGTATTTGCGCTTGATGCCGGAGCGACGCAGGACTTTGTGCACTTCTCCGTCGTTGAAAGTCCATAATTGACCGTTTTTTATTGTTAATGTCAGCTCGGTATGAAGAAGGTCATAATTGATTCCTGCTGTTGAGGTGTATTCGTTGATTCGTTCCCTTGAGGCCTTATTAAGTTCCGAGCAGTTATTCTGTAGGGTCAGCGGATTAACAGAGTCTTTAAAAGTGGTCTCTCCGATTTTCAGGCACCCTTTAT
>CAYGHY010000429.1:0-2255 GCA_964349435.1 uncultured Oscillospiraceae bacterium | reverse complement strand
GAGCACAAACTATTGATGAAAGTGATATCGAGGTAACTATATGATTTTCAAACAAGGATCTTGTGAACAGGAACTTTTTGAAGGGATGCAAGAAGCCCAGCAAGAAGCCCTTGTAGAAGAGGCTCAACAACACGATCAGATAATTTATGCAGCCTTGCAAGCGCTAAATTCTGCGGCGGAATGCTTTGAGCGTGTCGGAAGAACCGCTCGTGCAGAAGAGGTAACTACAGTTATGGTATCGTTAGCAGACTCCAAAATGGACAGGTCTAAAAATGGCAGTTCCAAAAATGAGGCTGCGGAAGTTTTCAGGTATTTCGGATTTAAGCCAAATGATTTAGGGCTGTCCGATGACAACTAATTAGACATCTATATTGGAGGACATGATGACACGCAAAGAACAGATAGCAAAGAAAGCTGCTAGAGCAGCTGCTCTCGCTACATATAAGGCAATTCTCAATCCACCAGTTTGGAAGGTTGCTGGCACCAGCTTCACAACTACTCCAACTTGGCAGGATATAGCAAAGGCCGCGGCCGCAGCTTCTTATGGAGCTGTTCTAAAGATGGCACAAGAGAGCCCTGAGATGCCTAAGGTTCCGGATATGGGCAAGGCTCCAGAGCCATGGGGAAAGGTACCGGATCCGTCAAAAGATCCTATCTTTGGTAAGGATGTAGGCAAGGCTGATGATTTAGGTAATGTTGTAATGGAGGCACAGCCTGTTAATTGGCACAATGTTGCAAATGCACTTCAGGCAAAAGCCCGCCCTCTTTACGATTGGATTGTAGGAGGAGCTGCTGGTGCATTGAGCGAACCTGCCAAGGTTGCTGCGCAGGAGTTTGCGAAATGGGTCAAAGCACCAATTCCAGGAAAAATGAATTGGGCGAAGGCGGAGAGATGGCCAGAAATTGCAGCAGCAATCTCTAGCAATGCCGCTAATCCAGCGCTTAAGATGTTTTTGCTTTCCTTGTAAAAATCACCAAAATTGGATATACAGAGCCTCGGTAATGCCGGGGCTTTGTTATATATACTGGTATAGAGTAGGAAGGAGAGAAATGAGCTTAAAGATTGTACAAATAGGAAATTCAATTCCAGTATCATATCCCGTAGATCCAACAGCAGAATTTGAACCTGGAATGATTGCTCAGTTGTATTTGCGTGGAAATAATTTGGTGTGTGGCGTAAGTGATGGTCGGGCACCATTTGGTATTATTGATGACTTTAAAACACGGGCATTTACAGCGCCTTCTGTTGATGAAGAGGTGATCGTACCAATTACAATGGCGGTTGAACAAAGTGGTCAATTGGTAACAAGTGTAGATGTCAAATGGGAACTGAATAATCCAAATATAATTCCATCTAGCTTCATCACATCACCTGTAGATGTTGCCTTATTTCCACGAAACGGAATGATTTTATTCCCAGCTGGAACGGCACTAAATTTTGATTTTGATGGAGATGGCATTCCTGATGCTATTCGCACCATTGTTAGTTATACATACCAAATTCCAAACGTGTCTGGTGATGACTCTACTTTGGGAAGCGGTCATATTACTGTGTGGTTTCAGCGAGGTATTTTCCAAACTGACATGTACGAGACTAATCAGCGCTATCCACTCAACAGCATTTTATTTGTGTCTGAAAATGGACGTCTAACCACATCACAACCAAATGAAGATTATCCAGGAGTAGCGCTTGTAACGGGGCCTCCTACGGCCGCGTTTGGAACTTTGGAATTTCTATACCTATGAAATAGAGCCAAAAATGAAGATATGTCGTCAATGTAATGTTGTAAAAGATCTTTGTGATTTTCACAAGCACAGATCAAGAAAAGATGGTCTTTGTGATATTTGTAAAATATGTGCAAATATTGATTCTAAAAATCGCAGGAATATAAGGGTTTCAAAAGAAAAGATCAACGTTGTTGAGAAGATGTGCTTTACGTGCCAGGTGTTAAAGACATCTGATAAGTTTTGGAAATCTATAGATACCAAAGACGGTCTACGATCATCTTGTATTGAGTGTGAAAGAATGTTTGCCGCCGCACCAGAAAGGCAATTGCTAAAACATAAAAGCCGAAAGTTGTGGAATATCAATAATGCAGAAAGAGTCAAAGATACTGCTAAAAAATATCGCAAAACTAAGCGTAGGGAAGATCCAAAGTTTAGATTACGACTTAACGTTTCTAATGTTATCCGGGAAACTATTCGCAATCGTAATTTATTCAATAGTAAATTGGACAGGTTAAATAAATATATAT
>CAYGHY010000428.1:0-2258 GCA_964349435.1 uncultured Oscillospiraceae bacterium | reverse complement strand
TGCTTAAAAATATTCGCGATATGCAGACAAAGAACAATATCAAATACTCTACCGAGCTTTCATCAGGACTTGGAGCTGTTTCACTTGATGTGGAAATGGAAACAGGCACAGGAAAAACCTATTGCTACATCAAAACCATGTTTGAGCTCAACAAGGCATACGGGTGGAGTAAGTTCATCGTTGTCGTTCCCAGTATTGCCATCCGTGAGGGTGTAAAAAAGTCATTCGAGATTACACAGGAACACTTCATGAAGCTATATGGGCTTAAAGCACGGTTTTTCGTGTATAATTCCTCGAATCTACACCAATTGGATGAGTTTTCGCAAAATTCCGGGATCAACGTAATGATCATCAATACCCAGGCATTCAACACCACCATGAACGAAGAGAAGAATGTCGAGGGCAGAAGCGGCAACGAAGCTGCCCGTATTATTTATACCAAACGTGACGAGTTCGGCTCGCGCCGTCCAATTGACGTTATCAAGGCAAACCGTCCGATTATTATTTTAGATGAGCCGCAGAAAATGGGTGGTGCCGCAACGCAAAATGCGTTGAAGAAAAATTTTAACCCCCTATTTTCATTGAACTATTCGGCAACGCATAAGACGTCACACAACCTCGTTTATGTTTTGGATGCACTGGACGCTTTTAAGAAGAAATTGGTTAAAAAAATCGAGGTCAAAGGATTTGAATTAAAGAATTTAAGCGGCACGAACAGATATATGTATCTTGCCGCTATTGTTATAGACAGCAAGAAACCACCTCGCGCACGCTTGGAATTTGAGGTTAAACGTGGTGGTGGTATAAAACGTGAAACACAGACTCTCGACGTAGGAGATAGTCTTTATACTGCTTCAAATGGGTTGGAGGAATATAAAAATATATCCATAGCGGAAATCGACCCGATACGTGCTATCATCACATTTTCCAATGGCGATAGCTTAGCAACAGGCGAGGCAAGCGGTAATGTGAATGAGGATGACATCCGTCGCATCCAGATTAGAGAAACCATAACATCGCATTTTGATAAAGAAGAAAAACTGTTCGAACAGGGCATCAAGTGTTTATCTCTTTTCTTTATTGATGAGGTGGCAAAATACCGTCAGTATGATGATGACGGTAAGGAGCTCCTTGGTGAGTATGGGCGCATTTTTGAAGAGGAGTATACAGCCGCACTAAATGAGAGATTAACTCTCTTGCCTTCAAATTATCAAGCTTACTTGCGTGGAATTGAAACCGTTGACACTCATCGGGGTTATTTTTCAATAGACAAGAAAGGCAGATCTGTAGACAGCGCAGTCAAGCGTGGAAGTGAGGATTCTGACGATATTTCTGCATATGACCTCATTCTCAAAAATAAGGAACGCCTGCTCTCTTTTGAGGAGCCCACAAGGTTTATATTTTCGCACTCTGCACTGAGAGAGGGCTGGGATAATCCAAATGTGTTCCAGATCTGTACTTTAAAACATTCTGACAATGCTACGGCAAAACGTCAGGAGGTTGGTCGTGGCCTGCGCTTGTGTGTCAACAGTGCGGGTGAACGTCAGGACGTTGACGTTTGTGGTGAAACCTATGTCCATGGCTTGAATATGTTGACCGTTGTCGCAAGTGAAAGCTATGCCGGATTTGTTGCAGACTTGCAAAGAGAAATCCAGTCCGATCTTTATGAGCGTCCGACAAAGGCGAGCGTGGATTATTTTGCGAACAAGACTATTAAAAACGGCGATGAAACCCATACGTTCACAGTTACAGAGGCGACTGCGGCATATAATTACCTTGTCCGCAACGAATATGTGGACGATTATGGTGTGGTCACAGAGGCTTACCGTGCCGCTGCAGAAGCAGGTAGCTTTGCACCAATGAAGCCAGAGTTGGCTCCGTTTGAGGATAGTATACACAAACTTGTTCAGGCTATTTTTGACCCGAGCATTATGAAGGATATTACCGTAAATGGTCATGATACAAAAGTTACTGAGAATCCGATTAATGACAAATGGAGAGACTTCAAGGAATTGTGGGAACGCATCAACAAAAAATATGCGTACACTGTAGAGTTTAACAGTGAAGAACTTATTCAAAAATCTGTTGTTGCTATAAATATCGAACTGCGGGTTGCCCGATTAACATACACCTTAACTAAAGGAGAACAGACAGGTACAGACTTTAAAGTGGAAAAAACTGAAACTAAAAAACTCGACCGTGCTCAAGGCAGTTTTGCCGAGTATGATCTTATAGGCAAGATCGCTGAAGGAACGACA
>CAYGHY010000427.1:0-2259 GCA_964349435.1 uncultured Oscillospiraceae bacterium | reverse complement strand
AGGCACAAAACAAATGGTAACCAAAATAGGGAAAAAGTGAAAGTTAATAATTATACCAGCCTGATAAGACGTGAAATACTGGCCCGGATAAGCAGGATATTGCTGAGTGATCAAGATCTTTCAATAACCGACAGAATAGCGCTGGAGATGAGGCCAAAAAAGGGAGATCATGTCCGTTGCTGCCTGTATCGCGACCGGGCTATAATAAAATATAGGATTATGGCGCTGCTTGGGTTCCAGGAGAATCAGGAGGTTGATGAACTGCAGGATCTGAAAAGTTATTTTACCAAGGCATTCGAAGGTGAAACAAAAAACGCACCTCTTTTAAGTGTTATTGACGAAGCGTGCAGCTCTTGCCTGAAGACCAAACACGTTGTTACCAACATGTGTCAGGGTTGCGTTGGGCGTCCATGTAAGCTTAATTGTCCTAAAAATGCAATAGAAATTATAGACGGTCAGGCCAAAATATCGCAGCATGCATGTGTAAACTGTGGTATATGCCTCAAAGTCTGCCCATTTCATGCAATAATTTATCCCCCTGTTCCTTGTGAGGAGTCTTGCCCGGTTTCCGCAATAAAAAAAGACGAATATGGCAAGGAGAAAATTGACATGGATAGCTGTATACTTTGTGGCAAATGCCTTGATGCATGTCCGTTCGGGGCGATAGTTGAAAAGACCCATCTGTTTGATGTAATACGGGAAATAAAAGATGGAAAACAGGTTGTGGCCATGCTAGCGCCTGCAGTGGCAGGCCAGTTCAGGAATAGCATGCAGCAGATAATGTCGGGCTTTAAAGCCATCGGGTTTTTTGATGTTGCAGAGGTTGCTTCAGGTGCTGATATCACATCCGCAAATGAGGCGAAAGAGTTCATGGAAAAAATGGAGGAAGGACTTAGCATGACAACTTCATGCTGCCCTGCCTATGCAAGCATGATTAGAAAACATAGCCCGGAACTGATGAAATATGTCTCAAGAACACTTTCGCCTATGGAATATACTGCAATGGCGATGAGGGAAAAATATCCTGATGCTATTCTTGTATTCGTCGGACCCTGTGTTGCGAAAAAGGGCGAGGGGATGATGTCTAAGTATGTCGACTACGTTATTAATATTGAAGAATACGGAGCCTGGCTTGTTGCGTCAGAAACCGAACTCTCTGCTTGCAGCGGAACCAGCCCGAATGAAAACATTAGCCAGTCTGCCAGGAATTACGCGATACCAGGAGGAGTTAGTTCAGCAGTTGCGATGCACCTGCCTGGAAAGACTATTGAAACCATTCGCTTTGAGGGCATTGATAAAAATTTCCTCAGGAAGCTCAAACCTGTTCTGCTGAAGAACTCATCTGTTCTGGTTGAGGTAATGGCGTGCGAAAATGGCTGCATAGGAGGGTGTAATGTAATAGCTAATGCAAGGTTTGCCGCTGGTCAAATAAAATCATTCATACAATCCGGAGAATGAAGAAACTTTAATTTTATAAGGCCATTAAGAACATAGCAATTATTGATTCGAGAACCAAATGTTGTTCAAAATGAACGCACAGAGATGTACATATTTCGAGCATTTTGACTAAAAAAGTGTTCTGAAAACGAACAGGCAGTAACGAGACATAATTGTTGTATACTTGCAAGGTAATTGTTAAACATTAGGCAATATAATTTTAATAACACTTAAAATGGATAATTTAATTGATGTCAAGATTTGTGTGGGAACCTACTCATATGTGATGGGGGGAGCCGATTTAATGAACATAGAGACCACGTTTCCGGATTCATGGAAGGATAAGGTAAGAATCACAGGGGTGATTGAGATTCCGGGGTGCGACGAAAAAACTGTAAAGCCACCTTATGTAAGCGTGAGCGGAAAGATAATTGGTGAAGCTACTGTTGAAAAGATCAAAGCAGCAATTGAAAATGAATTGATGAACATAAAATAAAATTACTCATCCATAAAAAGGAGATTACTGAAATATGGTGAAGTAATAGCCAAGCCCGTCATTAATTGTGGTTTTGTGATCCTGGAAACTATGATCAGAAAGGTAGGTGAAGTTCAAAAGATATATGTTTCTTTTTCGCCCGTCCTTGTCACAACTGGAAAGAGGCGATAATGAGCACACGAACAGGCTGAGAAGTCAGTATTTCTTTAAGAAAACAGACTTTGACAAAGTCTCGGATCAGCAGGTGCAGTGGGTGGAAGATAAACTCAATAACAGACCCAGAAAACGCTTGGGATATCAATCCCCTTTACATACTTTTAACAAAT
>CAYGHY010000426.1:0-2262 GCA_964349435.1 uncultured Oscillospiraceae bacterium | reverse complement strand
CCATTTTATTATTGTCATCTCCATATTTACACATCCTAACATAACTATAATATTGCTATACATAATCAGTGTATTAAAATGTGTAAAAAAGTTGCATTATAACATTACACAATATTGATTTTACTTTTTCAACGACCATTTTACTCCCTCGGGCGTGTCCTCCAGCTGTATGCCCATATCATCGAGCCTGCGCCTGATTTCATCAGCCAATTTCCAGTTCTTATCCTTTCTTGCCTGTTGCCTCTGCTTTACCATCTCCTCAATTTCAGGAGAAAGGGCCGGCAACTCTGCAGCGGGGGTTTTTCCGGCGCCGTCAAAATCAAGTCCAAAGATTTCATCCATTTCCATAAGCAGGTCGTACAGCAAATTGGCCTTTGTTCCATATCTTGCCACATTCCATGCCACGCCGAGTGCCTTGGGTATGTTCAGATCATCATTGATAGCCTCTTCAAAATCCTTTTTGAAGGTTTTAATGAGTTCGGCCTCCACCTTCACCTGATTCCCGGCATTTTTGTGGGCCAGAACTCCTTCGAGCAGTCTGTCCAGTGAAACCTGTGCGGCTTTTATTGCCTCCCAGGTAAAATTGAGCTTACTCCTATAATTGGCGTTCAGGCACATGTATCTGAATGCGAGCGGGCTGAGTCCATTCTTCTTAAGATCAGATATAGTAAAGGCGTTACCCAGACTTTTTGACATTTTCCCACTGTCAACCAGTAAAAACTCACCGTGCAGCCAATACCGAACTGCGGACTTGCCCAGCAACGCTTCGGTCTGGGCTATTTCATTTTCATGGTGCACCGGGATGTGATCCACGCCACCGGTATGTATGTCGAACTGATCACCCAGATACTTTCTGCTCATAGCTGAACACTCAATATGCCAGCCGGGATATCCCATTCCCCAGGGGCTAGGCCATTGCATGATGTGCTCTTTGTGTGCCTTTTTCCAAAGCGCGAAGTCGGCAGGGTGTCTCTTTTCTTCGTTGACATCCACTCTTGCGCCGGCTAATTGTCCTTCAAGATCAAGTCCTGACAGCTTTCCGTAACTTTCAAATTTCATGATGTCAAAATAGATGCCATCACTTGTTTCATAGGCATAACCCTTTTCCACAAGCTCTTCAATAAATACAAGCATCTCATCGATATGATCTGTCGCTTTGGGTATAAATTCCGGTTTTCCGATATTGAGGTCGGCAATATCTTTTATGAAAACATTCGCATAGAATTCTGCAATCTCCCAGGGTGATTTTTCAGTCTCCCTTGCGGTTTTGATCATCTTGTCTTCACCTTCATCAGCATCGGTAACCAGATGCCCTACATCGGTGATATTCATAACATGCTTGAGTTCATAACCGTTGTATTTGAGCACACGCCTCAGAATATCCATAAACACATATGTCCTCAGATTGCCTATGTGTGCATACTGGTATACTGTCGGGCCGCAGGAATAAATACTTACTGTTCCTTCATTTATCGGTTTGAATTCTTCCTTTTGTCTGGCAAGTGTGTTATACAACTTCATTATGTCATCCTCCAGTTTTATCCTGACAGACCGTAACCGGTTTTTTACCGCATATGTCAAAATCATCTGCCTTTACAGGCTCCCCTCTGAGGGCTGCTTCCAGACGCTCAAGGCGAACCTGCAGCCTGCACAGTTCCTGTGAAATCGGGTCGGCAATATTTGTCTGATCCAATTCTATGGATGGTGCCAACTTTCTGCCTGCACGCTTGACAGTCCTTGCCTTGGGTCCTATCACCGTTGAACATGGTTCAACCTCATCAAGAACTACGGAACCTGCCCCAATCATTGCGTTATCTCCAACTTTTATGGGACCCAGCAGCTGAGCGCCAGCTCCAATCAGCACATTGCTGCCTATGGTTGGGTGCCTTTTGCCCTTGTCCTTCCCGGTACCGCCAAGGGTCACTCCATGATAGATGGTGCAGTTGTCGCCAATTTCTGCAGTTTCTCCTATCACAATACCCATACCGTGATCCATAAACAGGCCGCTCCCAATTACAGCTGCGGGATGTATTTCAATACCGGTAAAAAACCTCGAAAGCTGTGATGTAAAACGTGCGATAAAAAACAATCTTCTCTTAAAAAACCAGTGAGCTACACGATGGCAAAAAAGCGCCTGAAATCCGGGGTACAATAAAATGACCTCTATTGTGCTCTTCGCAGCCGGATCTCTTTTAGCCATTGCTCTGGCATCCTGCAATAAACCTTTAAACATAGGCTGATCCTCACGATGGACATTTCAAA
>CAYGHY010000425.1:0-2272 GCA_964349435.1 uncultured Oscillospiraceae bacterium | reverse complement strand
GTCACCGGCTATCTGGTTTTTTCAGCTGTATACCTCGGCTTTGCCTTTGGCTCCAGCCAGGCGATTATTATTGTCATCTTTGTGCTATACGGCCTGTATACCGCCCTGATCACCGGTGTGGAGCGGGCATTCATCGCGGAAATATCGCCTGCACAGCTGAAGGGGACGATGCTTGGGATGCATTCAACCGTCGTGGGTATCGCCCTGCTGCCAGCCAGCGTCATTGCTGGGCTGCTGTGGGATAGTCTGGGAGCTTCTGCGCCGTTTTTGTTTGGCTCAGGCATGTCATTAGCCGCAGCCTTGGTTTTACTGTTCTTCATGAAAAATGCGTACAAACCTCTGGATCGTGTCAGCACATTACAATAAAATTCGCGAACACAAAATATGATATTGACAGTTAAAAACAGATATAGTATGGTAATAGCGGAATCTAACCGAACGGTCAGTCAGGAGGGAATACCATGAACAATGATAATCCAGAGGCAAAAGAGAGAATCCTTCAAGCTTCCGTAGAATTATTCTCTAGAAAGGGTTTCGATGCGACAAGTGTTACTGAAATCGCACGTTCAGCAGAAGTAACAAAAGCGCTTATATACTATTACTTCAAGAGCAAAGAAGAAATAATGGATTCATTGGTGCGCTCTCTTCTTGACAGAATATCCTCTATGACGATGGATTTTGTCCATGCAAATATTGTTCAGATGATTCAAGCCGGACGGTTGGATATTGAAAAGGATCGTTTGACATTCGCCAGCGAAAAGGATATCTCATATTTCCTTGAAAACGGATACAGATACTTTGAAAAGGTGCTTGACTTTGCGCTCGAAAACCGAGCGATAATCCGGATATTGATGTTTGAATCCCTAAAAAACAGCAAAAACCATAATGAACTGTTTCGCTTAATGAGTTTCGCAACGGATAGCGACGACAATCCCTTGCTCAAGACCATATCTGAGGCGGACAGCGACTTCACTTATTCGGCGGACATGGTGATGTTCAAGTTTTTTTATACAATTTTCCCACTTGTTAATTTTGCTGTCTATTATGACGATTACAAGACAGTCAGCGGACAGAGTGACGGGGAACTCCGTTCTTCATTCCTTCGAACATTCAAAACGATTTCTTCTTCCCTGATATCTGAAAGAGGAATTTTGCTGCGATATTAAACCGATAGACCCCTAATTGATGAATTTTTTTTACACATTACTGACTGAACGGTCAGTCGAATACCGGATGCCGATTCACAAAGTGAGGATAACGAAATGAAGGAATATGTCATTTTTACAGACTCGTGTGCGGACCTAAGTCCTGTAATGCTGAAAGAATTGCATGTTAAAGTTTTAAATCTGCATGTTGTTCTCAACAATGAGGAGTATCTCTGTACGGAGGATGAAGGTAATCTGCACTTGCGCCAATTTTACGAGCAATTGCGTCAGGGGGCAACAACTTCTACCAGTCAGATCAGTCCGGCGGAGTACAGGGAAACGTTTTCTCCTGTGTTAGCGGGCGGAAAAGATATTCTATACATTGGGTTTTCAAGCGGACTCTCCGCTACGGTTAACGCTGCCCGCCTTGCTGCAAACGAATTGGAAGAATCCATGCCTGACGGCAAAGCTAGAGTGGTGGATTCATTATCTGCTAGCATGGGTCAGGGCTTGCTTGTGTGGTATGCGGCTATGATGAGGAAGCGCGGCAAGAGCCTGGATGAAACAGCCGATTGGGTGGAAGCAAACAAATTACACATGGGGCATTTGTTTACCGTGGATGATCTCAACTTTTTAAGACGCGGGGGTCGACTTTCCGGCGCAAAGGCTTTTGTTGGCACGGTGCTTAACATGAAGCCTCTGCTGCATATTGAGGATAGTGGCCACATATCGGTTTTAGATACAATACGGGGGCGCAGAAAAAGCCTGCTTACTATGGCAGAATATATGGGGAAAAGTGCCTACGAACCTCAATCTCAGACAGTGTTCATTTCTCATGGAGATTGTCTTGAGGATGCACAGTTTTTAGCAAACGAGATTAGGAGCCGTTTCGGAGTGAGAGAAATTCATATTAACATTATCAGTCCTGTCATTGGCGGGCATAGCGGTCCGGGAACAGTCGCCTTATTTTTTCTGACTCCAAATAGGAACATAGAGACTTCAAGGCATAAAAAGTACAGCAGGTGAACGCAAAAACAAGATACACTCGAAGTTGATAGGGAGAGAGATGTGATATGGGAAACATTCTGGATTATCTCAGATGGAGATCGGATTTGACGCTCTGGCAG
>CAYGHY010000424.1:0-2274 GCA_964349435.1 uncultured Oscillospiraceae bacterium | reverse complement strand
GATAAAATCCTTGCAAAGGCTTACAGAGAAATCGTGTCGGAGTTATGAGTAGGCCAAATCATATCATCGGTATTGATCCAGATGTTGACAAAAGTGGGGTTGCCCATCTTTCATTTCCCAATCGGGAGATAGAATTGCTTACGCTTCCATTTCCTCAGCTTCTTGACTGGCTTGTCTGGTCTGCCGACACAGCAATAGAAAAGAATCAAACCCTCATCGTGGTTGTGGAAGCTGGGTGGAAGGTCGACAAAAGCAATTTCCATGACATCCATGGGAGAGCCGGGCAAAAGCTTGCCAAGAATGTAGGGGCAAACCATGAAACTGGGAAGAAGATAATCGAGATGTGTGAGCACTTTGGAATCGAGGTTATTGAACAACATCCTCTAAAGAAGACTTGGAAAGGTCGTGGAGGAAAAATAACCCATGAGGAGATTGCTTATTTCACAGAGATTAAAACCTCCACCAATCAAGAGGTAAGAGATGCGCTCTTGATTGCTTGGTGCTTTGCCAATCTGCCAATTAGAGTAAAAATTTTTTAACTAAAGGTGATTGCATTACAATCACTTTTAAAGTATCTTTACACCATCCAAAAACATGTAATTATGAAAGTGTATACTTCATACTTCGCAAGAGCTGGAAAGCTAATCCAAGCAAATGTTACGCCCATCGGAATTGCGCTCTACCCTCCAAAATTCTTTTATGGTTCATCGATCAGCTGTTTGGCTCCTAAGCGCTATATGCTAAACGACAAGCTATCAGAAGAGGAATATACTCAACTCTATATCGGTGATGTTCTGTCCAAAATCAACATCCCTATCTTGAAGGATACCATGTTGCGAATGAGCAATGAAAAGGATATCGCACTATTGTGTTATGAGAAACCCGGTGAGTTTTGTCATAGACACATTTTTTCCAGATGGTGGCTTGAGGAAACAGGAGAATTGATTGAAGAGTGGGGAGTAAAGATAGAGGAGCGGAAACCTGATATACAGAGGTCTCTCTTCTAAACGTTTTGCGCATGAGGTGTTGTGGTAGCACGCCATATAACCAATATGGAGGACGGGTTCGATTCCAAGATGCGCTCTTTATCATGAGCTTTTGCTAAACCGGATTACTAATGGAAGAGGTCGGTAATGGTATCATTAATCAATGCAAACAGACAGGCTGTGGTTGGAAATGCTGCAGCTTTGGTCGGAATGGTTACATAGTCACCCTGCCTCACGAGATTGAGGGTCAGAGAATCGAACATCTTGAAATTTTTGGGGATACGGGCATGGGAGGGAAAAAAGTTCGATGTCACGCAGCAAATACTAAAACCTGCGATGATGGTTATAAGCCAATCCAATGCAGAATATACCCGTTATGGTTTGCTGATAGCGTTCTTAGAAGCGCCAAATGCCCCCTAAATAACAGTTGCCTAAAAGAGCATAAAGAGCAAGCCTTGGCAATACTCAATCGTTATTCAGAGTGTTTCCCTGATGTTGATGTACGAGGCTTCATGAGCTGCGTGTATGTCGATCGCTATATTCCTTTTTTCGATGAGATTGAGTTTTTGGTGCCATCCGATCTTGATCAGGTAATTGCTTTGGAAAGGGAATATTTGAACAATCCTGAGGAATGTATGAAGTCTGGTAAGGATGATATTCATAAGTGCCTTTCATCAGGTTGTAGTGTGGGGATAATGGAAAAGGGCAGACTTATCGCCTATTCTCTCAGCTATCTGACTGAGTACGGAACAGGATATGTTGAAAAATGTTTCGTAGTTCCGAATCACCGAGGGCAACAGATTCAGCAGCGTCTGCTATCGGTTAACGTAGCTCTGCTTAAAACACAATCAGTCCATTCCATTTACACGATGGTTTCGCCACAGAACATGGCGAGCATTACTTCTTTCCAGAAGTGTGGCTTTGTTGTAGTTGTCAACAAGAAGGTAGATGGACACGAAAGACTTATCATGAGGCGGTATGAAGCTTAAAATTAATACAAGTGCCCTTCGTGAAAACCCATTACGTGCGGAGGAGATAGTTGGCCATGGATCGGTTTCAGTAATGTTGAAGCCATTCTATGATTATTTATTTGACATGATTCCTGCAGATTATCGAGTCTACTCAAAGGGGATTCCCGGGACTGTTTGCTACTCCCTGGGCTCAGCCAAGAATGGACATACAGGGGCTTTCGTTACAAGTCTGTCGGATGCCATCGATGCATATCGCATAGGTATCAAAGAAATCTATCTGCCCATTGATACAAAAGACCATCGAGAGGGTCTTGACT
>CAYGHY010000423.1:0-2276 GCA_964349435.1 uncultured Oscillospiraceae bacterium | reverse complement strand
CGTAGATAGAGAGAACAATTCCTATTCAAATAACGGGACCAATATGGTAATCACTTACACATTCTCGGGTAGGACTACCCAAACTAAACACAAATAACATTAGGAGGCTTATAATCATGAATCTGTCCAAAAGCAAGAAGAATCTGCTGAGGTATCTTGGAAAAGCATATACATGCAAAGTCATCGATCTCGAACCCTGCCTCTATAGGAATTTTGGTGATCATGATGTGGAAATCAGCGGCGGCAGTTACAGAAGGCCATTTCACATCTACGTCTGGATGACAAGTCCACATCTTCAAATCGTTGAACGGCACATGAATCTAAAGCATGATTTTGAAGCAATCAAAGAGCTTCTGGATGATATTGACAATCGTTATCAAAATCTTTCGCCTGACAGTACAAATGCATGAAGACTTTACTTCAGAACGCAGAGTAATCTCTCTATCAAACGATCTCTATTAGCAATTCCAAAGGAGGCGAAATGGCTCAAAACACCAGGATATCTCAGTCTTGCATTATCCTTAACCCCGAGCTAACATGGTGGCGTGGACTCATTCTCCACCCGAACTTTGACAACAGAATAAGCGCAAAACCATCTGTGCAGATGAACCATAACACAGTATTCGCGAACGGCTGCTTCGTAACGCTGCTGTTCAACCCTATGCCAAACCCACAAATACGGCATGACATTGCAGCCATGTTGCTGGCGGCCTTCGAGAAAAGAAGGAGTTATTCATAATGAAGCGAGTGTTATGCCTGTACAGAGTATCTACAAAAGGCCAGGTTGATCCGCAAGATGACATTCCCTTGCAGCGTCGAGAATGCAAAGCATTCATTGATCAACATGATGATTGGGTTTTCCATGATGAACGCCTTGAGAAAGGCGTTTCAGGATATAAAACATCAACCGAAAAACGGGATGTAATCATAGAGATCAGGAGTATGGTGGAACATAAACTGTTCGATGTCTTGCTTGTGTTCATGTTTGACCGATTAGGCCGTCGAGAGGACGAAACGCCTTTCCTTGTTCAATGGTTCATCGAGCAGGGAATTGAAGTGTGGAGTACCCGCGAAGGGCAGCAGAGATTGGATAGCCGCGTCGATAAACTGATGAACTTCATGCGCTACTGGCAAGCCGGTGGCGAAAGCGAAAAGATATCAATGCGTGTGAAAGCCTCCCATACACAGATGACGCTTGACGGGATCTGGCGGGGTGGCCCACGACCTTTCGGCTACAAGCTAGTGCATAACGGACGCACTGGAAAAAAGAACAGACAGCTCTTTGATCTCACCATCGATGAAATTGAAGGACCCGTCGTTCAGGAAGTATTCTTCCTTACATGTTATAATGGGATGGGTACCTTACGGATTGCAAATCATATGAATAAAAAGTATCCCCATCAGAAAAAGATATGGACGGCGCAGACAATCAGAACCATGCTTCATAATCCGCTGTATACGGGCCGTTTGCATATGAACGAAACACACTCCATCCCCATTGAAGCACTCAGACTTGTGTCAGATTCGGATTTCGAGTTTACCCAGTACACCATGAAGGGGCGAATTCAACACCGTTACTCGCAGCAAAGACAACGTGAGAACGATACGATTCCAAAGGATGTTCAAAACAAAACTTCCTTGTTTGGTGCAACATTGCTTTCCGGTATCCTGTATTGTGCTCACTGCGGTCATAAACTGGTAGGGAGTTACTGCACGAAACAGCGTACCGAAAGTGCTTATCATCGACCGATATATCGTTGCTATAATGGTTCAGTCAAGGCTAAGAATTGTGACGGGCAGACTGTTTACTCAGCAAAGAAGATTGAATCTGCAGTCCTTCAAATTGTGCGGCAATTCTTTCACGACATTCAGCAATCGGTTGATGATGTTTGGCGGGAACAAGCCCGACGTCAATTTCGAAATAATAAAATGGCTCAATCCAAGGCAGCTCAGGCAGAGTTGGAAAAACTGCAGAAACAGCAGGCCACTCTCCGTAAAGAAGTCATGAAGTCCTTGAACGGGGAAAGCGCATTTGATACCGGTTTATTGAAGTCCATACTGGATGAAAACAAGGCAGCGCTCATTGAAGCAGAAGCGAAGCTGGCAGAATATGAGCAAGATAAGAGCATGGAAGATGCCCGCCTGAAATACCTTTCTGAGCAGTATAGCCATATTTCTGACTGGGCAAAGGAATTTGATCATGCTGATAATGACACAAAGAAGATGATCCTAGCAAGGCTGATTGAGCGAATTGATGTTGACCGGCATTATCATCT
>CAYGHY010000422.1:0-2277 GCA_964349435.1 uncultured Oscillospiraceae bacterium | reverse complement strand
AAGCTGGAGTTAATCATATCAATCGCTTCTCTGGCGGCTACTTTACGGAGCCGTGCTGTGAGCCATGTATCAGGTTCATTGAGGATGGAAGCGAAGAGTTTATCTTTAGTCATTCGTTCTTCCATAACCCAAAACTTCTCGATGAAGAGATTAGTGACACGACCATATTCTGCCAACACGTAGCGGAGTTGGTTGCGTTTCTCTTGCGTAGAGAATTTAAGTGAGCATATGGAAGAACGAATGACCTTCATTGTTAAGCACCTTTACGTGTATTCCACGCTTTTCGTGCGGCTTCCTTCCTGCGACGAGTCACCCATGCTTTTTGTTGTGGGTTCATCTGAGAGATGCGATCTCTGCGGGTCTGTGCTGCTTTCTGTCCTGCTGACTGCTTAGGCATCTTATTCACCTTCTTTCTTTGTGATGTAGAATACTTTATTCAGCTTTTCGTCTTCGACAAAATCAAGCCACTTGTATTCTCCTCTAAATCTATTTATGAGTTCATAGTCAAAATCACGAGCATCCCAACAGACATCTGTGTTGCCATCAAAAGCCATATTAACAACAGCCAGAAAATCACCAATATTGGAAGTATCTTCTGTAGTTAAAGTATCCAATACTTGAATTTCAAACTCATTGATTGCCGAACCACCAAAGCTTCCAACATCAACAAATTCATCGTGGACATTATCCTGATGTTGCGCATCAACCTTGAAGCCTTTTTGTTCCAGAAGCAACGCAAGGCGCTGTACAAAACTTTTATTGTTTGCTCCGTTGGAGTGACATATTGAAAACAAATATATGGTTCTGTCTATTTCAATATCAACGGTATCCGTTGGAGCGAAGTCGAACATGTACCCTTTCAGTATAGCTTCAGTTCGCCAGTAATAGCGTCTATCTTTTCCGAATCGTCCGGACCAATCGCAATGCACGTTTTGGTTGGAACGCCATCGAACTCCGTGACACCACTGTCTACACACATGTGAGCAATTATATTCAAGGATTTCGCCCGATCATATAGCTCATCTAATTGAGATTCACTATCGACAGCAAGGCAAATTTTGGTAAACTTGCCCTCCATCCATATTCTCTCGTTTCCGCTAAAAGAATCCCATGTCGTTCCAGCATTCAAACGACCATTTTGCTTTATGCGATTAACAATGAACATCATGCTAGCATGCGAGCCTTGTGCGATCTCTTTACCACGACGCATTTTCAAGTCCTTGCGAATAACAATTACCTGTTTTATCATCACTTGGACTCATTTAACAAAGAATCAACAACGCCGCCAGCTTTTTTCATGTCAACGCCATCACCAAAGTGAGCCTTGATGGATTTCATAAGCATGCCCTTGTTCGCACAACCTGAATTTATTTGTTCGTTAACATAATCAGTTATCGAACTAATGTCAACCTCTGGAGGCAAATAAGCCTCAAGTATTTGAATCTCAGATTGATACCTCTTGCCGTTGTCGCTATCAATACCAACAAGAGGTATAGTCTCACGCAATGACTTCACATGAGACTTAACAACAGACAAACATACGTCGCCTTTTACATTAGGTACTTTTTCTTGTAGTTCAATTTGACCAAGAATGTAACTAAGAGTACCAGTACGGAAATCATCACGCATTTTGCGAGACGAAAGACGATCATCGCGAATTTTTTGCTTCAAACTCATGATTTATCCTATCTATTCAATTATTGTTACAGCCAAAAACTATCCATCAAATTCATACACTCATGAAGCGCCAACTTGTAGTTGTCGTTAACCATTTTGTCTTCCGCCATGAAATCCTCATGAGACTGACCACTTTTCATATCGTGATTCAAGTAGTCCTCAAATGACTTAATGATAAGATCAAGGGAAGCATTGTAAGTGTCGGTCGCTTTTTGAAAAATCGCCTCACGTATTTTCACAGGGGTATCAGGGTTCTCCATCATGGCAAGCTCTTCAGCACTCAAATAGTTTGTGCCAAGCAAAGTCCTATAATGACGAAAATAACGCAAACGAGGCAACATGAAAGCCGCAAAAACACAATCAAAATTGAAACACTGATCGTACAGTTCTCGCAAGTTAGGCTGGAAAAAAGCTTTGCTGTGATCGAACAGCAGGTAACCGTCCTTATAGCTCTTTGAATATAAGCCTAAACGATTCGGCTTTTTCGAATTCATATTAGTGCTCATGTATTCTTCTCAATTCAATGTATTTGAATCACTAGACCCATATACAAGGAACGAAGAATTTTATTTGATTCTAGGATCGATTTCCTCGATTATT
>CAYGHY010000421.1:0-2279 GCA_964349435.1 uncultured Oscillospiraceae bacterium | reverse complement strand
ACTCTTACCCTTACCTTTAGTGAGTGGTTGAAGGGTGGACCTTTTAAATACCGCTGATCTGCGAACGGGTGCCGGACTGGGGTCCGTTGCCTGGTTGATTATAATTTACACTATTATGAAAGGATGAATTACATGGCAGTATATAATAAAAAGACAATTGAGGACATTGATATAAAGGGAAAAAAAGTAATTGTGCGAGTGGACTTCAATGTACCTCAGGACGAAAATGGAAACATTACTGACGACAATAGGATTGTAGGGGCACTACCCACAATAAAATATCTTGTTAAAAACGGGGCGAAAACAATACTAGTATCCCACCTCGGGAGGCCAAAGAGCGGCCCGGAGGCGAAATTCAGCATGAAACCAGCGGCAGTCAGGCTAAGCGAGCTGTTGGGCAAACCCGTTGAATTGGCTGCGGATGTGATTGGTCCGGATGCCAAGGCCCGGGCAGCCGCACTTAAAGATGGGGAGATACTGATGCTTGAAAATGTCAGGTTCCACAAGGAGGAGGAAAAAAATGATCCTGCTTTTGCAAAGGAACTGGCAAGTCTTGCCGAAATATATGTAAATGATGCTTTCGGAACGGCACACAGGGCGCATGCATCTACGGCAGGCCTTGCTGATTATCTGCCCGCTGTTTGCGGTTTCCTGATAAAGAAGGAAATAGAGATCATGGGGAAGGCGCTTTCAAATCCTGCCAGGCCTTTTGTCGCCATACTGGGAGGAAAGAAAGTTTCAGACAAGATAGATGTAATTGAAAATCTACTAAACAAAGTTGATACACTTATTATCGGCGGAGGAATGGCTTATACCTTCCTTAAAGCAAAGGGCTACAGGATTGGCGATTCGATCTGCGAAGATGATAAGGTGGAGTTTGCAAAGAGCCTTCTTGAAAAGGCGGAGAATAAAGGTGTTGCCCTTTTATTGCCGATTGGCAGTATCGTGGGTAAGGAATTCAGAAATGACACAGATTACATGTATGTTCCATCCGATGATATGCCGGATGGCTGGATGGGTATGGATATCGGTTCTTTGACGGTAGAAAAGTTTTCCAAGGAAATTAGAAAGGCCAAGACAATCGTATGGAACGGACCGATGGGTGTATTTGAATTCGAAAATTTCGCCTATGGTACCAGAGAAATCGCCAGAGCAGTTGCGGAATCCGGTGCTGTTTCAATAGTCGGCGGCGGTGATTCCGCTGCGGCAGTTGAGCAACTGGGTTTTGCCGACAAGATCACGCATATTTCCACAGGCGGCGGCGCATCCCTTGAATTTCTTGAAGGAAAGGTACTTCCGGGGATAGCTGTTTTGCTTGACAAAAATCCCAGAAAGAGGATTGCTGCAGGCAACTGGAAAATGAACAAAACTGCTGAAGAAGCGGCTGAGTTTGTTACAGCTCTCAAACCCAGAGTGGAAGGTGTCTTAACAGAAGTAGTTGTAGGCGCTCCATTTGTTTGCCTGCCTGACGTTATCAAGGCTGCAGCCGGTTCAAACATCAAAGTTGCAGCACAGAACATGCACTGGGAGGAAAAGGGTGCATTTACAGGTGAAATATCCGGTTTGATGCTTAAAGAGCTTGGCGTTGATTATGTCATCATAGGTCATTCCGAGAGAAGGCAGTTCTTTGGAGAGACTGATGAGCTGGTTAACAAAAAGGTACAAGCTGCATACAAATATGGCCTCAAACCTATCGTTTGCGTTGGCGAATCCCTTGCGCAGAGGGAACAGGGCGTTACTGCCGACCTTGTAAGATATCAGGTGAAGATTGCTCTTCTTGGCCTCAGCGCAGAGCAGGTATCGGGTCTGGTTATTGCATACGAACCCATCTGGGCAATTGGAACGGGAAGGAACGCTACCAATGAGCAGGCTAATGAAGTTTGCTCAATTATCAGGGATACCGTAAAAGGACTATACCGGGAAGAGGTTTCAGAGGCTGTCCGCATTCAGTACGGAGGAAGCATAACTGCTGCAAATTCCGGAGAGCTTTTCAGTATGCCCGACATCGACGGCGGACTTGTTGGCGGCGCCAGCCTGAAGCTGGACGATTTTGAGAAAATCGTAAAATTTGAAGGCTGATGCATATCATGAAGGCTGATGCATATCATGCTAAAATAGACTGAGGCTGCAACTGGAAAAAGCTGTCTGAAGAGGCGGCTTTTTTTGAAGCATAACAATTTAAAAATTCTAAATTCGCTTTGGTTTTAAGTCATGAGCAAAGCGGATTTTCTTGAAGCATAGGAATTTATAAATATCCTAAAATATTCCTATGCTGGGGT
>CAYGHY010000420.1:0-2284 GCA_964349435.1 uncultured Oscillospiraceae bacterium | reverse complement strand
GCGGCAATGTCGGCATTGGGAACCAGAACTGTAAAATGGTCATGATCCGCTCGTTTTGTATAGGCGTCGATAATCGCATCAATATTCTTCTGAGTCAGCTTGTTGCTGTTGGTGACCTTAACGCACTCTTTTGAAGCATCAATGAACAGAGTGCTGTTCTCGGTTTTGGACTTTTTCAGCACCATGATGCAGGTGGCAATGCTCGTACCAAAAAACAAGTTGTCCGGTAGCTGAATCACGCAATCGATATAGTTATTATCAATGAGGTATTTTCGTATCTTCTGCTCCGCACCGCCTCGGTACATGACACCCGGGAAGCAGACGACGGCCGCTGTACCGCTGGTTGCCAGCCATGATAGGGAATGCATAATAAAGGCAAGGTCCGCCTTAGACTTGGGCGCAAGTACCCCAGCAGGGGAAAACCTCGGATCGTTTATCAATAGAGGATTGGCATCGCCGTCCCACCTGATGGAGTAAGGGGGATTAGAAACTATGGCTTCAAAAGGTTCATCGTCCCAATGCATAGGGTCGGTCAGCGTATCTCCATGTCCGATGTCAAACTTGTCGTAGTCAATGTCGTGCAGGAACATATTGATGCGGCAAAGGTTATAGGTGGTGATGTTGATCTCCTGTCCGTAGAAGCCCTGTCGGACGTTTTCCTTGCCTAGAATCTTCGCAAAATTAAGCAGCAGAGAACCGGAACCGCAGGCCGGGTCATAAACCTTGTTGACTTCCGTTTTCCCCACAAGGGCAATGCGGGTCAATAGCTCGCTCACTTCCTGCGGCGTGTAATACTCGCCGCCACTTTTACCGGCGTTGGATGCATACATTCCCATCAAAAATTCATAAGCGTCACCAAAGGCATCAATGGTGTTGTCCCGATAGTCGCCGAGCTTCATTTCGCCCACGCCATTCATGAGCTTGACGATTTTTTCATTGCGTTTGGCAACAGTGCCGCCCAGCTTGTTGCTGTTTACATCGATATCGTCAAACAAGCCTTTAAAGTTGTCCTCGCTTGGACCACCCTGTGCGGAGCTTTCAATACTACGGAATACCTTCTCCAATGTTTCATTGAGGTTTTCGTCTGCTGCTGCCTTTTTCCTAACGTTTTGAAAAAGCTCGTTCGGTAAGATAAAAAAACCTCTAGTCTGAACCAAATCCGCACGGGCCTCTTCTGCGTCTTCATCCGATAACTTTGCATAATCAAAATCCGTGTTTCCGGCTTCATGTTCGCCGCGGTTTATGTAGTCAGTCAGGTTTTCAGATATATATCGATAGAACAGCATCCCGAGGACGTACTGCTTGAAGTCCCATCCGTCGACACTGCCTCTAAGGTCATTGGCAAGATTCCATATCGTGCGGTGCAGTTCTGTGCGTTCCTGTTCTTTTCTGTTATCAGCCATTGTTTTGCTTCTCCTCTTTATCTGTATTTGGTATAAATTCCATGACATCGCATATATCGCACCCCAAAGCGGTGCATATTTTCTGTAGTATCTCGGTATTTACATTTCCATTTCGGCCAAGCTTTGTAATCGTAGCTGAACTAACCCCGGAAAGGCGTTGCAGGTCTTTCTTTTTCATGTTTTTATCAATCAGCAGCTTCCATAGCTTGTTATAACTAATCGCCATCTTTTGCACCTCCCGCAAATTTACTCCATTATATCGTAAAATCGAGAAAACAGCAATAATATTTAATAGCGCATCATTTTTAATGTTAATCCACGTTTGCATCCGCATCGTCACCAACAACTCTGAAAAAGAACTTGCCAGGGAGCTTCGACTCAGTCAGAAAGAATACGAGCAGTCGAGGGCGCGAATCGCAGCCATCGATAGAATCATCCAAAAGCTATATGAGGACAAGGTGCTCGGCAACATCTCTGAGGAACGCTTTCACAAGATGACAGCGGATTATAAAGCAGAGCAGAAGGCTCTGGAAGTAAGGGCAACTGTGTTAAAAAGGACCCTCGATACAGCAAAAGAGCAGTCGCTCAACACGGACCGTTTTCTGACACTCGTCAAGAAGTATACGGAAATACCGGAGCTGGATGCTGAAATCATCCGAGAGTTCATTGACAGAATTATTGTTTTCAAAACAGAAACGGTAAACGGGCGCAGAAGACAGCGCATCCGGATATCCTACAACTGCATCGGGGAAATCAACATCCCTGAGGAGGATGAAAAAACGGCATAGCCGCTATCAACGACTATGCCGAATTTTTCAGGAATTACAAATCCCTATTTGACCGCCCCTAAAGGGCAGCTTTTTTGAATTTAATCCTCCCAG
>CAYGHY010000419.1:0-2289 GCA_964349435.1 uncultured Oscillospiraceae bacterium | reverse complement strand
TATAGAAACTGTATGCGCTGATGAAAGTTTTCTTGAAATACTCAGTGAATGTGCAGTAAAGAATAATTCCATTGCAAAAGTCCACTATAAAATTGAGACCGGGCTTGGCAGAAGCGGCTTTGCTCCCGAACATTTTCTTGACAAAGCTGACAAATTCTATGCAATGCCGGGAATAAGGCCAGTCGGCATTATGAGCCATTTCGCAGTTGCCGATGAAGGAAGGAATGCTTTTACAGAGCGTCAGTTTTATAGGTTTAAAAGAGTCACGGAAGCTCTTGAGGCACGCGGTTTCAGCCTGGGGGCCAAACATATATGCAACAGTACTGCAACCCTGCTGTATCCAGAAATGCATCTTGATGCGGTAAGGGTGGGAAAGATCCTGTACGGGTTCTGTCCTAAGGAATTGGCAAAACCCGTTGAACTTAAATGTCCGTTCAAAGTCCGTTCAGAAATAACGTCTGTGAGGAGTGCAGCCGCAGGTGAACCTTTCGGTTACGGGCTGCGGTATGTCTGCCGCAACAATGACAGGATAGCCGTAGTTCCCATTGGCTACGCCGATGGTTACAGCAGGATGTATATGGGAAAAACATGTGCCCTGCTGCATGGGCATCGGGTTCCTGTCGTAGGCAGCATATGCTGCGACCAGATTTTCCTGAAGGTGACGGATGTTCCGGATGCAGCCGCCGGTGACGAGGTTATCCTTGCCGGAAGACAGAATAATGAAGAGATCATGACTGATGAGCTTGGTGCCTATATCGGCACCAGCGCCTGTGAAGCATTCAGCATGTTCCGCGGACGAATTCCCCGGCTGTACAGCTCGGGACGCGATGATTAAAAGGAGAATATTTATGAATGGAAACGACAATAAAAAAATCGACCTGCTTGAAGAACTGACTGACAGCAACGAAGAAATAACAAACCTTATAGAAAAATATGATGCGGAAAGCAGATACAGAAATTTAAGCGGCATACAGGGTAAGTTTATAACTATCTGGCTTGCTGCAATGTCTGTTTTCCATCTTGCAACAGCCGGTGTCATCACTATGCCTCTTGCAATCCAGCGGGCCATACATCTGACTTTCGCGATTACGGCCGTATTCATCCTTTTTCCTGCTACCAGAAAAGGAAATAAAACAAAAGCCCCGTGGTATGATTTCCTGCTTGCTGCCGGAGGTTTTTGCGTCATAGGTTATATCGCGGTTTTCTTCAATGATATAGCCCACAGAGGTGCTGAGCCCGTAAATATGGAAATATATCTTGGTATTGCCGCGATAATACTGCTGGTAGAGGCGGGGCGAAGGGTTGTCGGTAATGTGCTGCCGTGTCTTTCGATGATTTTTCTGGCTTACTGTTATTTTGGGAATTACGTTCCCGGCATATTCCAGATAAGAGGATATTCCGTCAGCAGGATAATACAGCACATGTACCTGACACCGGAGGGTATATTTGGCCTTGCGCTTGGAGTCTCTGCGACTTTCGTCATAGTCTTCATAATATTCGGAGCCTTTCTCTCACAGAGCGGCGGAGCGCGTTTTTTCAATGAACTCGCGCTCGCTGTCGCGGGAGGACGTCCGGGCGGACCTGCAAAAGTAGCAGTTGTGGCATCCGGTCTGCTTGGCACTATAAGCGGCTCTTCTGTGGCAAATGTCGCCACAACAGGAGCATTTACAATACCGCTTATGAAGCGTGTCGGGTACGAACCGTATTACGCCGGAGCGGTGGAGGCCTGCGCATCGACCGGAGGTCAGCTCATGCCTCCTATAATGGGTGCCGGAGCCTTTGTTATGAGCGAATTTTTGGGTATTCCATATCTTACAATAGCCGGTGCGGCCGTAATTCCGGCCTTCCTTTATTACACAGCTATTTTTACCAACGTACATATAAGGGCAAGAAAAAAAGGGCTTGAAGGTCTGCCGAAAGAACAGCTTCCTGTCCTTAAGGAAGTTATGTTATCAGACGGACATTTGATTATTCCCGTTATAGTTATCATCGTGACACTCCTCATGAAATACACTCCGCTGCGCGCCGGTTTTATCGGAGTGGTCTCCGTGGTGATCGTCAGTTCATTAAAAAAGAACACGCGTATGAATTTTGCCACGGTGGTAAGGGCCCTTGAAGATGGAGCACGCGGTGCGCTGGGGGTTGCAATGGCCTGTGCGCTTGTCGGCTTCATAGTAGGAACGTCTTCGCTGACATCGTTAGGCCTGACTATTTCAAACAATATTATTGATATCGCAGGCGGCAATCTTCTGCTGACTCTGGTAATGTCGATGTGCGCCTGTATAATCC
>CAYGHY010000418.1:0-2296 GCA_964349435.1 uncultured Oscillospiraceae bacterium | reverse complement strand
ATGCTCAAGAAAAACTATGATAAGGGTTGATATTTTAGTTATTGAAAAATCTTAACCTCGCAAAGGCGTGACCAAATTCGCATCAAACAATACTTGTATTCCACAAGAATATAAATCTAAAACGCCCTCTTTTTCTGTTTAGAAGGCTCTATTATCTAAAATTATTGGAATTTACCGCGGACCGGCAAGCACCGGTCTAAATTTATGCCCATACATCCGACTCGGTCCACACTGAGGAGGTAAAGGTTATTGTCTAAAGTCTCGGGCATAACCTGCCTGCGTCGTGTGTGGCGAAGAACAAGTTGGGTTCATGCCATTGGTGGGTGGCGGAAACAATTTCTCTGGAGTCAACAACTCAAGCGAATATCGCCCAGCTCAAGCTCAAAAACTTGATCATGCCAGTCAAAGATCACTGAGTGTGCGAGATTGGATTGTTTAAGATATGATGGAAAAATGTGAGAGATACCCATCATTGGGCTAAAATTTTACCTCTTGATTATTATATCTCGTCGTGATATAATATAGCGTGATATAATAAAGATTGAATAAAGGAATTGGCGAAATAATGAGTCTTGAAAAAGCCCGAAAAAGGTATATTCCGATGAGGGAAACGATGTTTTATATTCTTATCTCGTTGAAGCAGGAACGCCACGGCTATGCCATTATGCAGCACGTAAAAGAGTTGACAAAAGGACGTACCAATCTCGGCGCAGGAACCGTGTATTCGAGCTTGGGAAAACTCGAAAATGATGGGCTGATTGAGAGCCTTCGAGAAGATAAAAGGCGAATAATATACATCATTACACCCTTGGGCAATCAAATACTGCATGAAGAAGCTGACCGGATTTCAGAGCTTTATAACAACGTTAAGGAGTTGCAATGATTAATAGAAAAATTGAGTTCTTCTCTGCATTCCGCTACTTACTGCCGTCCGATTATGAAAACTGGCTTGAACAGATGGCAGCTGAAGGTTGGTACATTAATCATTTTAGACAGTGGAATTCGATATTCATGATTTTCCAGCGGGGTGAACCAAAAACCTATCGCTTTGTCTATGATCCGCAAGCCTCGCCGCGCAAGGAGTACATAGCGACTTACAAGCAATTCGGTTGGGAATATCTTGGGTGTATGGCGAGTGCTCATTTCTGGCGTATGGAATACGAAGGCGAACGTCCACAAGCTTTTAGCGACCAGGAAGGACTAATCGACCGCAATCGCCGTAATATCATCGCTGTATCCGTTTCCTTCTTTATATTCCTTGCAGCGGTTATCGCTATTGGTTTGGCGCTGGGCTTTGGTTCCAGTTCGTTATCAGCCGGAGACAGGACTCAACTGATAATCGCAATAATTTTCTTCGGGGTAATTTCGCTTACACTCGGATATAGCATATTCCTGATGTTGAAAAATCAAATGAGTTAAACACTCACTCAAGATGGAATGGATGATATTACCTTTACATCCCACTCGGTCCGCGTTGTGGATGTGAAAGTAAAGATCTAATGGTTTGTCTTTTCGGAGTTGGGGCAGGTATGGACTTTGCTTGGGAACCGGTTAAATATTAAATAAAGTAATTGCTGTTGCCAGAATTACCGCTCCACATTTCAATTATACGAATTACCCGTATTTATGTAACACAAAAAGCACCCCATCTCAGCACGTTATGTGCTTCGCAGAGAGCGCTTCGCAAAGTTTTGTTCTTCAAGAACTCAATGAGCCATCACCGGCCGAAACTTATCCTCTACGAGGATTTTACACGTACATCAATATTCTGCACTCGTCGCCATCCGAATGGATGCGGCGAGTGACCATTTCCCTCCGGTGTTTTAACATTGAGCAAAGCATCATATCTTTCCTGAATTCAATCGCTGGGTATCGAGGATACCCGAGACAAATCCGCAGTGACAATGGCCCGGAGTTCTTGGCTCATCGATTACAGCAATGGGCTCAGGATCATCGTGTGTATTGGCAATTTATTCAGCCGGGGAAACCAGCTCAGAATGCTTTTATTGAGCGCCTAAACCGTACTTTTCGTGAGGACGTGTTGGATGCTTTTTTGTTTTCAGATGTGCGGGAGGTCCAGGAGATAGCTTTTGATTGGATGGAGATGTACAACAACACCAGGCCACATGAATCACTGAATAATTTGAGCCCCCAACAATATGCTCAGCTAGTTAATTCCTAAACCTGATCTCTACTTATGAATGGTACAAAAACTGGGCCCTTGACAGAATATCTTGGTAAAAAGGGGCTGTCTAAAAAGGCAGTCCCTTTCTGATTAAAACATGCCCAATAAAGC
>CAYGHY010000417.1:0-2298 GCA_964349435.1 uncultured Oscillospiraceae bacterium | reverse complement strand
ATCTTCCGTCACAAGCCTGATTATATTGTCACCGCTGATGAGTTAAAAGGCTTTTACATAAAGTCCGTTGAGATCGGATGATATTGGTTTTTGTAGTAGGTTACGAGGTTTTGTTGTACCAAAGTGAAATGGCAATTAGTCCAAAATGAGTGGTTATAGATGATCACATCCCTGCGGGATAGCGGAGAAATGGAATGATGGAGTAATGGAATAATGGGTTTGATGTCGTTGTAATTTAGCAAGTATGTTGTATTATTTTTTGTTATGACTCACCCCGACCTTCTCTACCTTGTAAAGAGGGAGTTGTAGGTGTCAGGTGTTGGTTCATGGTCGCAAGATACAAGAAAGCAATAGCCGGAAGCACAAAACCCCAAGATAGCTTTAGACTACATTATAAATCCTATTGGTATTATTAAGAGTTTAAGTTTCAAAAGCTGATTTCAACCTCTGTCGGGTTTTGGTGAGATTCCTGCTTTCGCAGGAATGATGGAATTGGCAGGCAGGAATGATGGAATTGGCAGGCAGGAATGATGGAATTGGCAGGCAGGAATGATGGAATTGGTAGGTAGTTACGATTCTTCACTTCGTTCATAATGACATAAATGATCGGGACTCTATCCTTCGTGTCATCCTAAGAGTCATCGAAGAATCTTGATTTTGTACGAAGCTATACTCGGTTAAACTCCGAACAAATGACGACAACTGATGTTTTTGGTTTCTGCAATTTGTCTGTCACCGCTTCTGTTAAAACATCAGCTTGCGGCTAATCGTACCATGATCAGAGGAAATCCGCAACATATAGATACCTTCGCTTAAATTATCAGTGCCCAGCTTACTTATTCCTTTGCCAAGTTCTTTGTTGTGTTCACTAATCAACTTACCGGATACATCATAAAGGGAGATGGTAGCAGTGAAAGATTCCGGACTGTAAATTATAATATCACTCCCCTGCCTGTAAACCTTCAGATCATTTGCTATGCTTGTAATGATTGTTGTTGTAAGACCAGTCTCAACGATATTGGAATCAGTGATATTCGTATGATCTTCCTTTAGGTTATCTTCATCCCAATTTGAATCAATATGACGTGAAGGCAAAAATGTAAGGTAGAAGCGGTCTTTGAACACGCCTTTATCGCTGTGGAATTTATATTCAGGGCTTATCATCAGATTTGTGGCGGTATTCAGATAATTGTCAACCAGCATTATGCCGTCACCAAAATGGAGGTTTTCCATATTGGCAACCTTAAAGGTATGCGTACCTGCCGTGCCTATATCCAGTCCAAGCAGTACCGTTACTTCATGGTCTGCGCGAGGCAAAGCCTGAATGGCGTAATCTTCTCCTTTTAAAAGGGAGTAAAGGGCAATTTTAGGATTTCCTTTCAGTTTTCTGGCATCCCATAAATGATCAAGACCGAAAGTAGCTTCATTGGTGAAACCGATCAGGATTTCATTGTATAGTTTATCAGGGTTTGTTATGCCTAGACTGAATCTTCCGATAGGATCAGGATCAGGAATAAAAAACTGATTGCTTGTATTTCTAACCCTCTGGTTTTGATTAAAAGCGACATCACCTGTCATACTACTTTTTGCTTTGATAAAGAACCCCTGCCCCATGGCTATTACTCCGCTGGGAGTGGCTCCACCTGATACAGGGCGGGTGATGCTGTCATGAGGACCCGGAGAACCTCCTAAACGGTTGAAAACAGCATAATCATAAAATCGGTTATATACACCATTTTTGTCGTCCCAAAAATATACCGCACCAAAATCAGGGTCTAATTCAGCATGATTTGCCAGAAGAAACATGGATGCATCTATAGCAGCAGGATAAGGATTACCAACCAAGTTCCAGCCTCTGGGGTCAACAAGTTTTGGCCATCCTGTTCCAGGTTGTGTAGTATTGGTATATGTAATGGTGGCTTTGAATGGAAAATCGTAATAATCAACCGGTGTGCCCGTGAATACCAAGGTCTCATTTTCTTTTGATACCCTGGCGTATCCTCTGCCAAGTGTCAGATTACCGGAACGTACTGCAGTCCATCCATAGTCGAGATCTGCGTTATCAGTGGTTTCATCATACCAATAAGGAACATAATCCCCGGCTTTGCGTATATACCAATACGGAGCATCTTCAACAGGAACACTGATATAGTGATACGGGAGACTGCTACTACCTGTAAGGTAACGATGCACTTTAAAAGCACCATCATTATACAAATAATCATCATTAATAAAAGATCCATCACCTGTTGCATCAGAAAGTACATTTATTGTTCCTGTAGTGGTGTTGGTAAATTC
>CAYGHY010000416.1:0-2314 GCA_964349435.1 uncultured Oscillospiraceae bacterium | reverse complement strand
AAAAGCCACCCTGCCGGTTGGCGAAGGTGACCTTGTCGCTGCCCTTGAGCCAGGCCAGGATAGTGTTGAGCTGGGTGAGATCTGTGATCGTGCATTCCACCGTTAGCAGGAAGTCATCATAAACATCCAGGCCTTCCAGGGTGGTCAATGTGCCGCTGCGGCCAGGCACCGAGGTGAAGGTTGCACGCTCTGGAGGCCGGATGATCTCCGGCTGCTGCACCACACGGATGCCGTAGGTGGTACAGCGTGCTCCTTTCCAGTCAAACCAGTCTTTCATGAAGTCCTCCAATCAAAAAGCCCTTGCCGTTTGACAAGAGCCTGTAACTTTTTGCGGTTACTGTCTAAAATCGATAGACGCGTTCCAATGCAACTAGCTCACCAAATACCCAAATATAAATTGATTCTTCATCAATTGTTCTTTGCTTTCTACCTTTGTTCTTGCTGTTCACCTAATACTCTCAGGAATGATATCCATGATTGTAATGAACCATAATCCATGCGTTGAATCGCTTTTGAATATAGAATATAAGCATCTTCGTGATTGCTCTTCATCCATTGCAGTGCCTTTTTGGGACCGTTATATTTTTGCCGCAGGATATCACAGAATATTTCTAGACTGTCCACAAGTAACCAATGCCATCGGAAAAATCCTTCCTCATTTCCTCTGGAAGCTCTTAAAAGCATTTTTTCACACCAATCAATCTGAGAGCTGACTTCTTGTTCACTCTTTTCCGGAATTCTTTTGATAAACTCTGACACTTTATCCATCAGAATTTTTCCGGATCCGTCGATATCCAGTACAATCACTCCGTCAAAGAGCTGTACAAAGTCTGAAAAATCAATGGCTTTGTCGAAAAATGTCTTTGGATATACAAAGAGATCCAGTTGAATGCCATCAACATACGAAACATCATGTGCAGTAATTTCGCAATTTGAGACCACAAGCGCATCAAAATCGCTCTGTTCATTATTGGAACCGTCAGCAAATGAACCGTAGATGATGATCGTCAGCGGATCATATTGCTCCTTTATGTAATCAATAATGGTAACCTCTAAAAACTGGCGTTTTCTAAACTATCAAGCAGTTATGTTGATTTTTTTGAAACGATGCCTCTGGATTCTCTCATAAAGTGATAATTTCCGCTTCGTATTCCCCTCTGGAAACCCTGTTTTCCTCAATTTGGGCATAGTCATCCTGCAGCAGGCAATCCACGGATCAAAATTTCGTACCTGCACAGGTTGTAGACCAGGTTGGTCAGCCCAATGTTGAACATCGCCCTCGCAATTCCGATACTGCGCACGGTGATCCCCCGCATTGTCCCGGTCATGTATCCGAAGACGTGTTCAATGCGCGACCTCGTTCTGGACTTCCTCTTGTTCTCTGCTTTCTGTTCTTCGCTTAACGGCCTGTTGCGATACCCTTTTTCATGGATTTGGTTCTCTATCCCTTCCGGGAGTTCTTCAGCAATGGGATTCCCGGAATACGCACTGTCCGCATACAGCACTTTGTCTTTCTCGTCTATCAGTCCAATCAGCGCCTGACTGTCATGTACCGAAGCATCTGTCACTGAATAACCTGTGATGAGTTTGCTTTCTGCATCTACCTTGACGTGATCCTTGTAGCCAAAATGACGTTCTTTGTTCTTGATCGTCCAGCGGGCATCGGTATCTTTCTGCCGAACTTTGTGGACATTCTCCGGTTTCTCCCAATCCTCAGGTGTCTTTCCTTCCTTGATCTGCTGGTTCTCATCCCGCGTATTCCGCTGACGGGATGCTTCCACAAACGTCGCGTCAACAATCGTTCCTTTGTGCGAGATGATGCCCTGTTGCTCCAATTGAAAGTTGAAGCTGTTGAACAACTCCTCCATCACGCCTGCTTTCACAAGCGTGTCCCGGAACAGCCAGATTGTCTTCGCGTCCGGTACCTGATCCCCTAATGACAGACCCAGGAACCTCCTGAACGTCATCCGGTCATTGATCTGAAACTCGGCCTGATCATCTGAAATGTTGAACAGCCGCTGAAGAATCAGGGTCTTGAACAGCAGCAGGTAGTTGTAGGGCGGCCTTCCTCCCGCGCCCTTATTCCCCTTCGCAAACACTCCGTTCAGAATCCCTTCGAACAATCGCCAGTCGATGACATGATCCAGTTTCTCCAACTGATCCCCAAGCTTGCTGAGTTTCCTCAGGCAATTGCCTTCGTCAAATAATCCTATCTGCTTCATGGACTCACTTTACCAAATATCTGTCTGTTTTGCTTGAGTTTTTAGAGGCAACCTTAAGCTATATCCACTATACCGGCGTCGCACTCTGGTAT
>CAYGHY010000415.1:0-2316 GCA_964349435.1 uncultured Oscillospiraceae bacterium | reverse complement strand
AGCTCAGGCGACGCTCCAAGACGATGGGAATAAACTTCCCTCGAAGCTGAAGAGACCAATGCTGGTACTATTCTTGTTCGTCGCTGTAATCACTGTTAATTCGGGACTCATGTATCAGGTTATTAACCCGGCGTTTGAACATTTGACAGGGCTGGTAAGCTGGTACTGGGCTGTACCATATATCATTGCTCTGGCTTTCATGCGCAATCTTCCTCTTAAAGCCAAGAGACCTCTGTTTCTATATGTGGGTATGGGTATGATTATGACAGCGTTCATAGCTTTTATGCTGCTTGGACGCAGTGCTATGGATTATATCATTGTGGATACGCTGATGCTCGGAGCTTGCGGCATTTTTGACCTGTTTTGGTGGAGCATTATCGGCGAAATGCTGGATTATACCGAGAGACCTGCCAAGGTGTTTGGCATCGGGCTTTCTGCAAATGTATTTGGAGTGCTTTGCGGGGGAGCCCTTGGAATGCTGATGACTTCTGAGAATCTTCCCGAAGCGGAGGTAACGGTGCTTGCGCTGACCGTGGTATGTGTCACCCTTGTGATACTGCCGCTATTGAACCGCCAGCTTATTATGCTACTGAAAAGCCATGCCTATTTGACCGCATACGACCGCATGGACGAAAGGCAACAGGAAACAATCATTCGCCAGACAAAGATTCTTGATCCTCTAACCGAGCGTGAGGAGGAAGTGCTGCAGCTTATTCTTTTGGGGAGAGCCAATAAAGAAATTGCAGCATCCCTGTTTATCACAGAGAATACCGTAAAAACCCATGTGCGAAATATATTTTCCAAATATGATGTAGCCAGTCGTGCAGAGCTTATCAGCACCCTTCTAAAGAACCAAGCCCATATATAGCACGAAACCGCATAAATACAGGATTAAACCGGCCTCTCATACTAAAGTATGAGAGGTTTTTTACATGAAATCCACCTTTCGGAGGATGAATTATATTCCTTTAAGCTCTAATATGATATTAAAGGTAGGTGAGGTTAACAGTGAAAGCTATAAAAAAATGGCGGGATATCAGTGCCGCACTATTTGTAGTCTGTATTCTTTTTACAGCACTGTTTGCCGCCACGCAAGCATTAGAGATGGTTATTGTTTTTGGCATTGCGGATGCCGCCATGTTTATCTTCCTGTACAGGCAAAACCGGCTGCTTCACTATGCAAGCCTGATTTGCAATAACCAAATCCTTTGTGTACCGTCGGCCATTATCGTTGCGGAGAATTGCACCGTCAAAATGATACTGAATGAAACTGTGGTATCTACCTTTGGTTTGCTAATTGGAAGCAAGGTATATAAATGGGGCTGCGATGGGGTAAGGAGCACTCGTTTAAAACAGGTCAAACTAGATAAAGAACGAATTTGTCTGACCTTTGGAACAGATGAAGAAACGCGATGCATCGAGCTGTTGCACGGCATAACAAACAAACAGCGTATCATGGAAATAACGCAAAAGCTACGGCACGAAACCGGAGTAACAGCAATAGTAACTGACTGGTAATGCGCTGTATGAATGGTTTTGATAATTTTGGAGGAAGAGGGGGGTTTGATTTGAAACAACAAATTCTTTTTGAGCTTAACAGCAAACTGGTATCAATGGGAATAGCGGCACAACAAGGAAATGGTGCTGATATTACCATTAACACCGAATTTCTTGATGCGGGCTGGAGCACCGGAAGCAAAAAAATAAGCTACGAAGTATCAATTTTCGCAAATGAGCACGACAACACCGTTTATATGTATGAAAAAACGACAGAGATAGGGCAGGGCTTATCTTTCGGTGGTAGCAGCGGATCGTCGTTCCAAAGCGGGAAAACACTGTTTCGCAAGGTGAAAAGCATCCAATACGGGCCTGACGGCAAAGCGTATGAATATACCCTCGATTTAGGGGCTATTCCAAAAGCGGCCAAGGAAACTGCAAAGCTTCACGGATGGGGTTTTAAGACAGTCATCAACAAAAACAAGGCAATGTACCCGGCGGGATATGTGCCGATGTTTGTCCCGCCATCCAACCAAACACAGGCGTATGAGCAGACTGTGAAGTCTGGGGGTGGCTATTGCTCCAATTGCGGTATGCCTTTGGCGGAGAGAGCAAAATTCTGCGATAAATGCGGAAAACCGGTTAACGCCGCAGCACGGCAAACACCCGCTCCATCTCCTGTTCCGCCTGCACAGAGCCAGCCGGCTTCTGAGCCTGCACAGCCGCAATACGGCAATCCGCAAGGGCCATTTTACGCCGCCGCACCGAAAAAAAGCGGCAAAAAAGGCGGCATTTTCGGGCTTATAGGCTTCATACTGC
>CAYGHY010000414.1:0-2318 GCA_964349435.1 uncultured Oscillospiraceae bacterium | reverse complement strand
CCATAGCGAACAAGATAAATTCGCTTTGGTTTTAAGTTATGAGCGAAGCGAATTTCCTTGATGCGTCTAACTTGTTGTTCTATAATATAAGCAGGGGCACTCTGCTTATAGAGGGTATCGGGAAAAATCGGAAGGACCGTCATGTGATTGGGTGAATAGATAGGGGTCTTGTTCCTTTTCTCCGGTTACTTATCTGGATGGAAAGAGAGTTTGTTCCGGATTGGACGGAGAACATGAATAACGGAGGTTATGATGAGAATTTACAAAGAAAAAAAGCTCAAGTTACAGGCTGCAATAATGGCCGGAGCTCTTGTACTATCTCCGGCAGCTGCAATAAATACCTATGCCGCCGATTCGGATATTATCCATCAGATAACAAAGCAACAGACCGTAACACAGGGTGTTACGCTTGAAAACATAATCAAGTTCACTATCAACGGCTGGTACAATATACATATTATGAAGGTTGACCTGTCAAACAAGTATATTAGTGTAGACACGCTCACAAATATGGAATCCATCGGCAAACTCGCCACAACAAAAAAACTTGCGGCACAAAGAAACGCCGTTGCTGCTGTAAACGCCAGCTTTTTTACCCCTGAAGGCGGCGGTTTAGGCCATCCTGTCGGCACAGTCGTCCAATCCTCCAATATTCTGGGCGCCTCCGGCAACATCAATCGTTATGGCGATGTAATGGCTTCCTTTTCACTGAGCAAATTAAACGAAGTGCAGCTGGATTACTGGAAAACAGAAATAAGCCTGACATCCCAAAATGGTTCAAAAGTGGCTGTAACTCAGTATAACAAGGCTAGCGGCTTCAATACCAACGGCATTATAGTTTTTGACAGAAAATGGGGCGATACGGCTGTCGGCGCAACGGCAGATATACCTGACATTGTGCAAATGGTAGTGGCAGACGGCAGAGTTACTCAGTTCCTTGCAACCCAGCCGGCAGCGGCGATACCGGAAAACGGATATGTAGTTGTCACCCGTGCGGCAGGCGCTAAAATACTTCAGCAGGCCTTTGCAGTTGGTGATATTATTGCAATGAACATAGACACCTCCCCTGAATGGTTTAGCATTAAAATGTCAGTTTCGGGAAGCAGTGTTTTAGTAAAGGATGGAGCCGTACAGACTGCTTTTTCTTTTGACATGCCGGCTGTGGCGAAGAACAGCCCGAAAACAGCCATAGGCAGTTCAAAAGATGGAAATCTGCTCTATCTTGTGACTGTTGACGGAAGACAGACTGCCGGCATAGGAATGAGCCAGAAGGAGATGGCGCTTTTTATGCAAAGTATAGGTGCCTACAATGCTGTCAATATGGATGGAGGCGGCTCCACCACCATGGTGGCAAGACCTGTCGGCAGCACGGAGATCCAGGTGATGAACAGCCCCTCAGACGGACTGCCCAGAGGGGTGTCGACTGCAGTTGGCGTGTTCACATCGGCACCTGCAGCTCCACTTGCCGGACTTGTCGTAGAAACAACAGACAAATATATGTTTACAAATACTTCAAGAACCTTTACCATAAAAGGTTATAACAAATTCAACAACCCGATACAGGTTGACCAAAAGCAAGTAAAGTGGAGTGTATCCGGTGTGAAAGGTACATTTAGAAACAATGTATTCCGTCCCACAACCTTTGGCGAAGGAAAAATAACCGCAAAAATCGGCAAAGTTACCGCTTCACTGAGCATCAGTGTTTTATCCAAACCAGCTGAGATTATACTTAGCACCAGCAGTATTAAGGTGCCTGTTGGAAAGACAATGACCTTTTCCGTCACCGGCATAAATTCAAGGGGATATAAGGCCGCAATAGATCCGATAGACTTGAAATGGTCGGTTAGCAGCAAAATAGGAACCTTTAGGGAGGGTGTCTTTACTGCAACAGAAAGGGGAGCCGGATATATTGGCGCTTCCCTCGGCAAAGTCCATGCTTACTGTGCGGTATCGGTCTCTGCCGATACTATAGCCTTGATAGATCAGTTCGAAGCTGCCAACGGCTCCTTTCTTTCCTATCCCGAAACAGTTACAGGAGCATACTCCTTATCGACAGAGCAGAAGGTTTCGGGAAAATCCTCCGGAAAACTGACCTATGATTTTATGAATTCCGACTATTCCAGAGCAGCATACATCGTATTTCCTGATGGAGGAGCTATGTTGAACGAAGGCATTTCCAAAATCGGCCTGCAGGTGTATAACGACCATGAGAATTCCGGCTGGCTGCGGGCGGAATTGTATGATGCCAAAGGGGAAATCCAGGTAGTTGACTTTGCCAGGACTATGGACTGGACCGGCTGGAAATATGTCGATGCGTC
>CAYGHY010000413.1:0-2324 GCA_964349435.1 uncultured Oscillospiraceae bacterium | reverse complement strand
CTGACAAACCCTTGCGCTCACGCTTTATGCCCTATGCAAGTTTCAACGCCTTTCCCCATGTTTTTACTGTTTCAAATTCAAGAAAATTCGCTTCACTCATAACTTAAACATCAGCGAATTTTCTTGTTCGCTGAAAGCACTGTACTGGTATATTACCATATTTATGCATAAATAGTCAATTTCTTATGGGGGCTGTCTGCCAATCGTTCGCTTGCATTAAGAGTTTACCTTCGAGGCAGTGTGTTTTTTGATGCCATCAGTGCAAAGTTTCTGAGTAAGTTTTTAGGGATCGTTGAAATATAACTTCCGCTATATCTTTTCCGAAAAACTACACTGAAGCTCCGTTCTCCAGAAAAGAAACGGAAGTAATATTTCAGCCGACCCTTAGCAATAGTATCCCACAAAACATTCTGTTCATAGTTTGTTCTGTTTATGCTACAATAACATTGTGTATCTTCTGCAATAGTGGCTCGCAGGTTACAAACAAGCCTTAAAAACAAATACGCTTTGGAGGGAATATGGGTCACAGGAGCTTAAAAACAGGTTATAAGGAGTTGTCGGAGAGACTGAATCGCTTTCCGCAAGGAGCACCTCCTACAGAGTATCTTTTCCATATTTTAAAGGTCCTGATGAGTGAAAAGGAAGCCCATCTTGTTTCACAGCTCCCGCTCAGGCCATTCACCGTTGACAAAGCTTCTAAAATACTAAACCTTTCTTATATAGATACCAAAAAATCGTTAGAAGAGCTTGCCTCCAGGGCTTTGTTACTGGATATGGAAACACCTGACGGAGACATGATATATATGCTGCCTCCACCAATGGCAGGCTTTTTCGAGTTTTCATTAATGAGAGTCCGCAGCGACATCGACCAAAAACTTTTATCTGAGCTTTTTTATCAGTACTTAAATGTGGAAGAAGATTTTGTGAGGGAATTGTTTGTGACCGGTGAAACTAAGCTCGGGAGAGTATTTGTTCATGAGCCGGCTGTGGAAAAATGCAATGCTTTGACAATCCTGGATTATGAAAGAGCCAGTCATATAATAAAAAAAGCATCCCACAGAGGGGTAGGCACCTGCTACTGCCGTCATAAAAATTATCATGTCGGTAAAGCCTGTGATGCGCCCATGGATATTTGCATGACCTTTGGCGGAACTGCCGACTCATTAATAAGGCACAATTTCGCAAGAGAAGTGACTGTATCAGAGTGTATGGAGCTCCTTGAGAAAGCTTATGAACACAATTTGGTGCAGATCGGCGAAAATGAGCAGGAGGGTGTGCCTTTCATATGCAACTGCTGCGGCTGCTGCTGCGAAGCACTTCAAGCCATCAAGCGGTTTGGGACGCTCCAATCCATCAGCACCACCAATTTCATTCCAGCTATTCATGACGATAAATGCAACGGATGTGGATTGTGCAAGATGATGTGTCCTGTTGATGCTATTGAGATAACCTTTGATAATAGTGCAGCCTTTAATAAGAAAGCCCGCATCATGGAAGATACCTGCCTGGGATGCGGTATCTGTTCTAAGGTGTGCAAACGCGGTGCGCTCACGCTTAAAAGCCGTGAGAAGCACGTGATAACCCCAGTAAATTCAGTCCACCGAATTGTATTAATGGCAATTGAGCGCGGCAAGCTGCAAAACCTGATATTCGATAATCAGGCTCATACCAGCTACAGGGCCATGGCTGCAGTTCTAGGAGCCATACTAAAGCTGCCACCTGTGAAACGGCTTATGGCTAGTGAGCAAATGAAGTCAAAGTATATTGTTTCGTTAATACATAAATTCGGTTGTGGAATTTAATGTGCTAACACAAAATAACTAATCCTTATCACCACTTAACGCATTAATTCCTGTCTTTATAACAAACAAAAACCTGATGGTCCATTTGCCATAAAAGGCGCCACACATCCTGATGATGTGCTCCCTGCAGTTAAGGACATGCTTCCTTACTTTGATTCTGGAACACTGCTCCGGCACTTGAATTCCTTTCATCTATTAAAGGACCCAATCTGGCACAAATTTGCGTTCAGGTAGGCAGTGGTATCAAGCCTGCGCTGGAAAATGCAAAAGAATACGACAGTGATGTTGAGAAGCAGGCGAAGCAGCTCGGACTTGCAGGCCGGTAGATAAAATGCGCGTATTTAGCGTTGCTTGAATGTAAAAGTAAAGACTATATAAGAGAGATAGGGATAGCAACTCATAATAATTATGTAATTGAGCCAGCTATTAAGAGTGGAAAATTTAGTAGTGTGTAACTTCCAGTTAATTTAATGAAAATGAATGTATTGCTCCAATTAATCTAGCTTATCTTTTTCACTGAGT
>CAYGHY010000412.1:0-2325 GCA_964349435.1 uncultured Oscillospiraceae bacterium | reverse complement strand
TAAACAGCCTGAAAAGGTTATAGGCCAGAACACCGATTCTGAAGAACACAGCATTGGCTTTTGTTGTACCACATGGCATATATTCCATTGAAAAGCCGATTTTAAGTTCTTTTATACGATTTTCGCTGGCCTCACCACGCTGATTATACCAGCGGACTATCGATTCAGGCTTCCCCTCAATGTTTGTAGCAACCAGCACATATCTTTTGCTGTCATCAGCCTGCGGGTCTAGAAGATCATGTTGCCACGGCCTGCGAATAATAATCAGATTGAAAGCTTTTTTGGTGTTTTTCATGCTGTGAGGAATGCAGGTAATGCTTGAAGAACCTTGTATGGGAGCCAATAAGACTCGTCGAGATCATGAACGATTTCCTTGACCGATGAATCCATACGCCCGCCAACAGTGAACTTGATATTGTTTTTCTCACACCAGTTAAATATTTCTGCCTGATAACTAGCGCTGTCAGCACGAAACCTTGCGATCTTTTTCCCTTTTGGCATTTTACTGGAACATTTCTTAATAAATTCCATATTGCTTGTGGAAGGACTGATATTGCCATCTCGGAACTCTTCGTACACAACCATGCCTGTTTCTGCAATATGACCTACTATTGGCATGTAACCATGCTCTCCTTTGTAGGTAACTTTGGCTGTTTGCTTGGCCGCAACGATCTGCGTAGCATCAATATCAAGAGTGAATTCCTTTTTGCCGGTTCGTTTAAGACCCCTTTGAAGGACTGCGCGATTACACCGTGAAAGACCGGACAAGCCACCATTGGCATCGGCAATAAAGCGTAACCAGTCGCCTATGGCGCTGCTGCTTGGGACTGCTGTGATTTGCAGAAGCTGCAAAAGAGCTTCATCATTGGCTATTTCACGAACATCTTCGATATAACGACCACCGCCATGCAGCATCAAAAGCAGTGGCGCAACAAATTCTGAAGGTTTGTAGCTGTGGTTGCTTTTAAAACCAAGAATATTCTCATCGATAAGCTTTGAAAGTCTCTGTGAATAAAGAAACTCACCGAATAAACCCAGGCCGGCATTGGGGGTAATTTTATCGTCAGTCGCAGCGAGCTTGAAAGGAAGGAGCGGAGATGATATATTTCTCATTGAAAACCCTTTGGGTGATTTAGTTGCGGTCGGGATACCATTACTAAAACACATTCCAGAGGGTTTTTCAATATCCCATATCTAATTCAGGGATATATGGTGGAATAACTGAGTTTATTGACAGGGTCTTAGTTGTCGTCAATCTGCGCTGCGTATTTCGCCATGATTTTCAGTTGCAGCGTTTTGACTTCAGTCTCCAGCTCAAAAACTTTTTCGCGCAAAGCTTCATTCAGCTTTTGTTCATGTGCTAATGCCCGCGTTAAAACCCTTTCTGCTTCGCTCATGCTTTTTGCCTTTCTGCCGCTGATAATAAGGCATCGCATTGCTCAAGGTCTTTGTCAGTAATAACGCAACCTTGCCCCGTCATTTTATATGTATGCGGGTATTTTCTTAGTGTTTTAAGCGCGAGCTTCATCTGTTCGACCAGCCTGTCTTTGCGCTCAACCTCAGCCCGCGCTTCTGTCAGCTTAAATTCAAGTTTTTCGGCAAAGATGGTCAGTTCTTCGCATTGCGACTTCCATCCCAGGCCTTGTTCGCTGAAAAACTCTATCAATTCGTCCAGATTTTTCGGGTTTTCGATCATCACTTTGCCTCCTTATTGTATTAACAGACACCAGCTCACCAGTTTTCCGATCACAGCCAGCGCCAGGTAAATGCTCGATGCCGTTTCATCGTCCATTGCTGTCGCCTGCTGGCTGTATTGCTGCTTCAACCAGTTTGATCATGTCATCATCTGGCGTATTCGCGCCGAAATGTTCGGCCTCGGCTTTAACCCATGAATAGAGAGATTTCAGCGCCTCCCGCATCTGCTCGATCAACTTGTCACGGTCTGCAATGGCTTTGTCTGCATGATTTATTTTATAGGCATGCTCTTTTAGCCACTCATACATAATTTCCTTTTTGTTCTCAATCTCAGCCCGCGCCTCTTTAAGTTGCTTCTCATGCTCTGCTTCGTTTTCTTTGGTTCTTTTGCAGAACTGTTTATAACTATCGGCCATTCTACCCGCATCAGCCCGCGCCTCGGCGAGCAGCCGGTCTTTGTCGGCAAGCTCTGTTTCAAGCTGGCGCGCAAAGTCTGCGTCAACAACGTTTTTTTCGTAATCAAGGGTGTATTCTACGGCGTTGGTTCTTGGTGTCTCGACCATTTCTATTTCCTTTTATTTTTTAAACAATGCGTCATAAAGCTGCGCGACGCTGATGTCGGGCGTATTT
>CAYGHY010000411.1:0-2368 GCA_964349435.1 uncultured Oscillospiraceae bacterium | reverse complement strand
GTATAGGAACGACAGAACGCACCAATGATACCTGATTTGCCAAGAGGGTCATCTTGTGGTTTCTGGCTGGCTTCTCGGACAGCACTTTCCCGAGAAGATGTCGGCAGCAGCGAGCACTCTTTCCAATTGGGGTGTGCTGCAAGATATACGTCTGGATCAAGCCAGGCACCGTCTATGCGCTTGAATATATACTCGCCATTTGCGGGAGTAGTCGGCCAGTACATTAACTGATTCGGTCGGTAGGAGCATTCGTCAAACTGGTCGATGCCCCATTCTGCAGCATAATACCTTGCAATAGCTGCATACTCATCAACGGAGGTATCTCTTGTGAATGGTATGATGATTCTCACTCTTGGCTTTTCAGGAATGTGACCATGTGTCGTATAGAGTGCTGCAGCAAATTTACATGTTGCGCAGAATCTTTCAATAAAACCAACTTCAGCTTGATCCAAGTCCATCGTCAGCATTGAACGACAGACGACGGTTTCGATTTTGCGGCGATTATTTTTAAGCTGGCCACCAACAAAGCCGCCCTTGTCTTTGACCTTTTCTCTGTCGGATTTTTTGAGTTTTGGGTATTCTTCGACAGATTCCGTTGTCCTGATAGTAATCGATAGCCTGCTACACAAATCATCCCATGTGACGGTTTTATTAGGCCATGTCTTAGCAAAACAACTGTTGCCATAGGCAATGAATAAATCACGCATTATGTGCACCTCCCAATTCTCGGCCGTTCGCCGTGTTCAAAACGAGCCTGTCGTGCCAGTTTAAAGGCTCTTAGCGTCGCAATATCGTCCCGGTCATAGGTATAGTTGCTGTCGTCACCGAACAATTCAAATTGACCTTTTTTGTTTACACCGGGGTGCGCCACAAAGTAATCTCCGTCGATAGTTTCAAAGTTGAATGGATATGGCCCATGTTTTATTCCGGGAAAGCCGTAATACCCCCACTCCTGGCAGAAGTCTTCGATGTCAGAAATGCAGTCTCCATCAGGAATCCCGGCAACGACTAGAATTGGATTTTTGATTTCGTAGGATTGAATATCTTTGATTCCGCTAAATTGCAGTATTTTCTCAGCATCTGCTTCAGTCATTTTTCCTTTTACCTCAACATACAGGTCTGTAGGACTTCTTCCGTCACAGCCATGAAGTAGAAAATCAGGAAGATAAAACTGACCATTAGGGAGCGCAAAGCCCTCCGGTTCATATTCCCATTTCACTCTGCATGCATCGAAGAAAACAGCCCATCTTGCTTCTAATCTTGAGCGAAACCGATAGCCTTTATATTCTGTCGGTATTGCAGTAATCGTGCTCATACACAAACCTCCTCGCAGTTTTCAGTAAAGTAGCGCAAGCGGTAGTTCTTCCACTTGGCTCTCTTGATTTCAGCCGACATACCAGCTGAAATGGTGCTGCCGAACACCCAGACCTCTGTACATTTGCTCATCAGCGCATTTCCAAAGAACAGTCCAAGCTGGCGTTCGGCAGGAATGTCGTCGTTCAAAAACTGAGGAAACAGCAAATGTGGTGCGATGGGAATGAAGCCCTTGTCCACTGCGAAGCGGCTATAGCGCCGTGCAGCCTTTACGTTTCCTTCTACATCTCCAGAAAAGGGAGAGCAGATATAGATAATTGGCCTGAATGCCCGAAGCGCCTTTTCTTCTTTTTCGATAGCAGACAATGCTTCGTAGGCAGTTGGGTCGTAGTAACCCTCACTGTTAAATTTATCGATGCTCATTTTGACCTCCAATCCGGGCGGGCTTTTTGTCCACCTCTATTACCCAATGGAGGTCGAAAACGGGTTTGAACGAAAAATGCTCAATCTTTTTTATAAAAATCTGTCTCATAGCCATCGGCTCGGAGCAGCAGACCCTTTCCCCAAGAAGGCGTCCGGCCCATCAGCTCACACACAGCTTTCAGAGACATCCGTGGATCGGCTTCAATGACGATTTCGTCGTGGACATGCATGACGATGGAACAGTGCCGGAGAGTTTGCATGGCGCTGCAGAGAATGTCGCGGGAGATAGCTTGTACAATGTTTTCCACGAACTTGGGTCCGTAGGAGTCCAGTCGTTCCCACTTCTTCGTAGCACCGACACCTTCGTAGGTGATGCACTGTCCACCGAACTTATTTTCACCGATTCTCGGCTTCACATAAGCAAGACGTCTGCCGGAAGGAAGCGTTATGAAAAGTATCCCGCTCTGGCAGGAGAAAGTGATCCCATGCGTCGAGTTGGTACGTTTATACCGAACCGCCTCCATAGCAGCCTTGTCCACATCCCACCAGAATTTTACAATGTGCGGATTGGAATGCCGCCACGCGTCGACTAGCAGAGGAAGTTCATCCTCATCAAGTCCCATATCAAGGG
>CAYGHY010000410.1:0-2376 GCA_964349435.1 uncultured Oscillospiraceae bacterium | reverse complement strand
GATTTATACCAAAGCCCTGTGCTGACAAGCGCAGGGCTTTGTTTTGGTTTGGGCCCGCTTATACTGTCTTTACAAACAATGGCGCAGGGGTTAAAATGTACTAAAGCAGGATAGCTGTAAAAGTGCACAGACAAAGAGACCATTTTGTTGACGGGAGAAGGGGAATGAATAAGCAGGATTTGATCGTTAGCATTGAAGAACTGAAAAAACAAAGAAATGCAGCCATTGTTGCACACAATTACCAGATAGACGATGTCCAGGAAATAGCGGATATAACGGGTGACTCTTTTGCACTAAGCAGATATTGCGCATCAAGCTCATACGAGGTCATTGTTTTTTGCGGGGTGCATTTTATGGCGGAAAGCGCCAAGCTGTTGTCTCCCGGGAAAACGGTTCTGCTGCCGGAGATAGACGCCGGCTGCCCTATGGCCGATATGGTTACGGCTGAAGCACTGAGGGAAGAGAAGAAGAAATATCCTCAAGCGGCGGTGGTTTGCTATATAAACTCTACCGCAGAAGTTAAGGCGGAAAGCGATATTTGCTGCACTTCCTCAAACGCATTAAAAATAATAAGATCCCTGGAACAGGAAGAGATTATATTCGTGCCGGACTGCAACCTGGGCAGCTACATAGCTAAAAAGACGCCGGAAAAGCGCATTATATTGTGGGAAGGATTTTGTATCACTCACCACAGGATCAAAACCGATGAAGTAATAAAAGTCAGAGAATTGCATCCGGACGCAGTGCTTCTCGTACATCCCGAATGCAAACCGGAAGTAGTCGCTCTTGCAGATTTTGTCGGCAGCACAAAGCAGATCATTGATTATGCCGCTTCCAGCAATGCGGCAAAATTTATTATAGGCACAGAAATGGGTGTTATGTATAAGCTTAAAAAGGATAATCCAGAGAAGCAATTTTATTTATTATCTCCCGGGCTTGTATGCCCCAATATGAAGAAAACAACCTTGAAGAGCATATATGAGGCGCTTAGAGATATGAAAAACAGCATCGTATTGGACGAGAAACTAAGGCTCAGGGCAAGGATGCCTCTGGACAGAATGCTCAGGGTAGAGTGAGATAAACGGAAAGAAACGCCGCACCACGGCTCTCTTCACTTATATATAGCATAGCGGAAGAAGGAGAAGTATTTTGAACGCACAAAGATATCTTGCAGACTTTGATACAAGGGATATTCAAAAAGAGTATCACGATATCATAATAATAGGAAGTGGAATAGCGGGTGTTTATACCGCTCTTGAAATATCACAAAAATATGACATTACCATTTTGACAAAAGAGACTCTTGATATTAGCAATTCAGTTCTGGCACAGGGCGGCATTGCAGTATCTCTTGACAAGGAAGATTCCCCGGAGCTTCATCTGAAGGATACTCTTTACGCCGGAGCAGGTCTTTGCAATGAGGAAACGGTCAGGGTGCTTGTCAATGAAGCGGCAGAAAATATTGACCGGCTTCGCAACTTCGGTGTCAACTTTGACAAGAAAAACAAATATGAGCTTTCCCTCGGCAGAGAGGCAGCCCATAGCATAAACAGAATTATTCATGCGGGCGACACCACAGGCAAAGAGGTACAGGACAAGCTTATTGCAGCTGTAAAGACGCGTACAAACATAGATATTCATGAGAGGAGCTTTGTGATAGACCTCCTTACTGAAAATGGAAGCTGCAAGGGAGTATTGACTTATAGCGAAGATGCCAAGTGTCTTAAGCTGTACATCTCCGACATCATTGTATGCGCTACGGGGGGGTATGGGCAGCTTTACAGCAGCACCACAAATCCGGAAGTGGCGACCGGTGACGGTGTCAGCATGGCCTACAGGGCCGGCGCGGAATTGACGGATCTGGAATTTATACAATTCCACCCCACAGTGCTGTTCCACCCGGAGAATAAGAGTTTTCTGATATCAGAGGCGGTCAGGGGCGAAGGCGCGCTGTTGAAAAATGTCAACGGAAAACGCTTTATGCCGGAATACCATTCACTTAATGAATTAGCGCCAAGAGATGTTGTGTCACGCGCTATTTTTGAGGAAACAAAAAAGACGGGAGCGGAATATGTTAATCTTGATATTACGTTTAAGGGACGTGAATACCTGGAAAACAGATTCCCCAACATTTACAAGACCTGCCTCGGCTATGGCATCGATATGGCAAAGGACATGATTCCGGTCGCACCGGCGGAGCATTACTGCATGGGCGGTATTCGTGCGGATGTTTACGGCAGAACTAATATTAAAGGCTTTTTTGCTTGCGGCGAATGTGCCTGCAATGGAATTCACGGCGCCAACCGCCTGGCCAGCAACTCATTGCTGGAAGGGCTTGTATTTGGGCGGATGATAAGCATGCAGGTCAATGATATG